>JBGSQJ010000158.1:0-4548 GCA_041738165.1 Bdellovibrionales bacterium | reverse complement strand
AAGTCCCGAAACCACAGTGTTGGTTTTCGGATTGCGCAAACTAATTGAATCTCCAAGATAGGCATCTTGTTGGGCCTTGAAAGCCATAGAAACTTCAAAGGTGTCTTCACTCGCCTTGACCTTCACCAATTCGCCTCTGTGAATGGCCTTTTCTTTGGCGATTCCGCCGGCCCAAATTATCCCACCAACGGGCAGAGCTTGTCGCAATTGTTTTCCCTTAAGATCTTCATCTGTTGGGATGCCATCTTTGGCAAAAGTGACGTCGCGATATTCACGAGACCAGTCTGATGGAGCCAAGCGAACCGAGCTAGACAACTCTTTTGTGGCAACTGGAACCTTGCGTTCAATAAGCAGACGACCCGAAATCCAAGCCGGCAATGTCTTTTTGCCCGCGACTTCGAGTTGAACCGGCACTGAAAAGCTCCCCTTGGGCAAGCTGCCAACGCGCTCGATCTTCCATCTTTGCACCGAGTTCACCTTTGGCAAGCTGAGTGACTCAATCACCATTCGGCAATCGGCGCACTCGCTCTGCCATTTCTTGATCAACTCATAGCCCACATTCATTTCGTTCATTTCACGTGCGGCAATATTGAATTGAACCGACTCTGGGATATGCAAGCGAGCCTGTGAATCGATTTTTAGAAACTTGGTCATAGCGGCTCGAAGATTGTGCACGGTCTCTTCTCTTGTCCACGAGACCTGACCCGGTTTGTCTTGCGCTGGAAGCACCGAGATCTCAGCCAGATTTTTGGTCATGGCGCTCGACAGACTTGAAGTGTCTATTAGATCAGCCAGCGACGCAGGCTCATCGAGTACGATGGGTACATTCGCTCGCACACGATATATATGCTCATTGGCTGTGGCCATGCCACCCCAAATCACACCTATTAAAATCGCGAGACTCTTCACCTTATTCACTAACCGTTACCTCAAACTGTTGATGGCTTGAAGCATCTGATCGGATGCTTGAATCACTTTCGAATTGGTCTCATAAGCACGTTGGGTGGTGATCATTCCCACCATCTCATCGACGATATTGACGTTGCTGGTCTCGAGTTGCCCTTGGGCAATCGCGCCAAGACCATTTTGGCCCGGGTTAGCCTGCTGAGGCAGTCCACTGGCGTTTGTAGGCATAAATAAGTTTCCACCTACCGCTTTGAGGCCGGCCGGATTTACAAATCCAACCAATTGAATTTGACCAATGCTTTGAGGCTGTGTGGCGTTTTCGATCACCACTTGCACCTGGCCGTCACCCGAAATTTCAACGCCGGTTGCATTGGCCGGAACCACGATCTCGGGCTGAAGCACGTTGCCGTTTTTATCTTGCAGTCGCCCATCGGGGCCTTTTTTAAAGGTTCCATCGCGCGTGTAAGCAATTTGCCCGGTCGAAGTCTGCACCGGAAAAAAACCAGCCCCTTGAATTTCAATATCAAACGCGTTGTTCGTGACTGTTGACGAACCTTGCGAGAAGTCTTTGTTCACTGCCGCGGTTCGTGTTCCGAGGCCAACTTGCACGCCCGTTGGCGAAATGGAGTTCAATCCGGTGGCCGCCCCAGGCTCCACCGTCGTCTGATACATGAGATCTTCAAATTCGGCTCTCGCTTTTTTAAATCCAGTTGTGGATGCGTTGGCAATGTTGTTCGCCGCAACGTCCATATTGGTTTGTTGAGCCTTCATTCCCGTTGCTGCCGTGTAGAGTGAACGAATCATAGTCTATTTCCGCCCCATTAGAGTTTACCGACCTGATTGATCAGTTTGTCGTCAATCAAATCGTGTGCTTTTATGGCTTGTTGAGTCGCCTCAAACACACGGTTCGCCGAAATCATATCTGTCATTTCTTGAATCACGTTGACGTTGCTGCCCTCTAAGAATCCCTGATGCACGCGAGATTCTCTGGCCGCAATGGTGATAGCCGGAAGCGCAGGATCTCGATCTACTGAGTAAAGGGAGTTGCCGACTTTTCTTAAATCATCCGTAGTCGAAAACTCGACCACCGCCAATTTGCCAATGAGATTGCCGCCTTCAAAAATTTCTCCCGCTTGAGATATAGTGAGGTTGGCCGAGCTCAGTTGAATCCCGCGCTGCGCGGGATCTTGCGCGCCCTCGCGCAAGACCAAGTGCCCTTCTTTGGTAACCAATTGCCCAGATGCATCTATTTTGAATGAACCGTTTCGTGTCCAACGAAGCCCTTGCGGTGTCATGACCTCAAAAAAACCTTTGCCTTCAATACCGACGTCGAGCTGCGACCCTGATGGCCTTAAAGCTCCTTGCGAAAAGTTTGTGTAGGAACCGGCCGGATTGACATAAGCGGTATCTCCGCCTTGCATGTCATAAAAACTCTCAATGCTCGCCGGCACGCGAGGCACTTTCATAAACTGAGCTTCTTTTTCGTTGGCCGTAAGATATTCGCTAAAAATTTGCTGATCTTTTTTAAATGAAGTGGTGTTGACGTTGGCTAGGTTGTTGGCAATTGTGTCGAGACGAGCGCTTTGCGCCATCGCTCCGCTGACTGCCGAATAGATTCCCTTCGAACTCACGCCTAGACCCCCAAGTCCTCTACAGTTCCTTGGAGCAAGGGATATGCCAGCGGCAACTAGACACGCCCAATGGCTGACTGGCCTCAAGTTCAAACAAACTATGGCCGACATGGCGCGGGTTACATGTGACCTTAGTCCGAGATCTCCCGCTTCCGATCGTCATGGTTTTGTCAGTCGAGTCAAAGATGTGCATAATAATAGATAAGATGTTGCGAAAAGCTCTGGCCATGGTTGGCCTATGCATGATTCTTGGGGCATTGGGCCCACAATCCGCTTTGGCAGCAGGGGCCAACACCTTTACGTCTATCGACAACTCACCTGAGTTCGACATCCCCATCACCTACAACAGCAAGGTCAAATGGTGGATCAACCACTTTCAAACTTCGGGCAAAAAGTGGTTTCACACTTGGCTCGAGAGGTCCCACGCCTATTTGCCATTGATGAAGGGCACGCTCAGGCAGCGAGGGCTCCCGCAAGATTTAGCTTTTGTGGCGATGATCGAAAGTGGGTTTTCTCCGCACGCCGTCAGCACAGCGGACGCCGTGGGTTACTGGCAGTTTATAGAGACCACCGCCAATCGCTACGGTTTAAGAACAAACTGGTGGCTGGATGAACGAAGAGACGTCAACAAGAGCACCACGGCTGCATCTCGCTATTTGGGCGATCTCTACAAGCAATTCGGTTCATGGTACCTTACGGCGTCAGCGTACAATATGGGCGAAGGCCGAATGCAAAAATTGATAAAACGCCATGGCACGAGAAATTACTGGATTTTGTCGAGCAAAGACGATTTCCCGGCAGAAACGCGCCAGTACATACCTAAACTCTTGGCCGCCATGTTGATAGCCAAAGCTCCGCAACTCTACGGGTTTCGTGGAATCAAACCCCACGCGGCCGCTCGTTATGATTTCTTTCATGTTCCGGGCGGAACTGATCTGCACAATTTGGCTCACTTTGTCGGAATTCCAACCAGCAATATTTTAAAATTGAACCCAGAACTGATTAAGGGATTCGTCCCCTCAACCGTGCAGAATCACCGAATCAAAATTCCAAAAGGATCTTTATCCAGAGTTTCAGCCTTTGTGCGCGCTCAAATGTGATGGTAAAACCTTTAACAGATGCGCGAATCGAACTTCACTGACAACGAAACGATTGTTCAAAAATATGGCGGAGCCTGCCTTGAGAATTCGTCAAAGCTGCGCGCCGTAGCCTCGCAAATCGCGAATCTTCGCAAAAGTGGGCCCAATGTCGTCGTTGTGGTTTCAGCCATGGGCAAGACCACAGACGAATTGCTGCGAACGGCCTATGACGTGAGCCCAAATCCCAGTCGGCGTGAGCTCGATATGCTGCTTTCAACCGGAGAACGCATGAGCATGTCTTTGCTCTGCATGGCTCTCAATGATTTAGGTGTTGAGGCGATTAGTTTTACGGGCAGCCAGGCCGGCGTGATGACCGAAGGGCTACACGCTTCGGCCCGCATCGAAGCGGTCAAGCCCATTCGAGTGTTCGAGGAGTTGGCCCGCGGCCGAGTCGTCGTGCTCGCTGGCTTTCAAGGTGTTGATCCGCGAACAAAAGAAATCACCACGCTCGGCCGAGGCGGGTCTGACACCACGGCCGTGGCCATGTCCATTGCCCTAAAGGCCAAGCGTTGTGAAATCATCAAAGAGGTCGACGGCGTACTCACGGCAGATCCAAGAGTTGTTGCGAGCGCACGGCCGCTCAGACGCGTGAACTACAGAACTTTGAGCGAAATGTGTTTTTACGGCGCCAAAGTTTTGCATTATCGCTCGGTGGCGCTGGGTCAGAAATTTTCTGTTCCACTTTTAATTAAAAAATTTGGCAACGACAGCGAATGCACCGATGTTTCAAATGAGGAGCTAAAAATGGAATCAGACAAAATTCAATCTGTAAATTCGATGGCTCGCCTCGAACATTTAGCTGTGAAGTCTAATAATCTAATTGAGGGCCTTGGAATTTTTGGAAAGCACCTAGCCGCCAAGCAAATGGCGTG
>JBGSQJ010000134.1:0-16998 GCA_041738165.1 Bdellovibrionales bacterium | reverse complement strand
AGTCTATTACGCTGTGTATCACCAGAGGAGTCCAAAATGATCTTTTCTGAGCCCGCTCGACGCGGTCAGTTTATCAAGCGCTACAAGCGTTTCTTTGTCGACGTCCGCCTCGAAGGCGCTCAAGTCACGGCCCACCTGCCCAACACAGGTTCACTCAAAACTTGCCTGTCCGAAAATGCCGAATGCGTGGTCACCGAAAACTCCGACCCCAATCGCAAACTCAAAGCTACGCTTCAGTTTATCAAGACGCCTCAAGGGTGGGCTGGAGTCAACACCGCGCTCCCCAATAAGCTCGTCTATGAAGCGTGGGAGAATGGCCTAATCAAAGATTGGCAAAACTATGGCGCCGCCAAACCCGAATATAAAATTTCAAAAGAGACACGTTTTGATTTGGCGCTCGCCCCGGGCTCCGAAGCCCTGAGTAAGAAAGAAGGGTTATGTTTCATAGAGGTGAAAAACGTCACGATGGCCGAAAATGGCGTGGCGAAGTTTCCAGATGCGGTCACCGAACGCGGGCAAAAGCATTTGCGCGAACTGACTCGTCTGGTCGGCGAAGGCGCGCGTTGTGAGTTGGTTTTTGTGATTCAACGAGAGGGCTGCCGCAGTTTTTCACCTGCCGATGAGATCGATCCCGAGTATGGACGACTTTTGCGAGAGGCCTCTGGCAAAGGAGTTCGGCTGCGAGCTCTTTGTGTCCGTTTTGATTTAGATAGGGGCGTTTCAATAACTGGCGCTGAATTGCCAATCGAGCTTTAAGTATCAAGCGCCAAAAAAACCGAGCTTGGTTGCCCAAGCTCGGCGATAAAAAATCTGTATAAACAAATAACCTAGATCTAGCCCTTGTTATTCAAATGACGGTCGATGATTTTTTTGAATTCTGGAAAGGGGTAAGCGCCTTTGAGCGACACGCCATTGATCAAGAATCCAGGAGTTCCAGAAAAATCAAATTTTCGGGCTTCTTCCATGTCGGCTTTGATGTGGTTTGTGACATCCTCTGAATCGATCATCTTCGCGACTTTGCCCATGTCGGCACCGACTTTTTTAGCGGCCGCCTTTAAGAACTTCTCGCCATCTTGATTGAGTTTGGTCTGATTGGCGAAAATTTCATCGTGAAACTTCTCAGCTTTTTTGACGTCTTGACGAGCAATCGCCACGAAATACTTGGCCGCTGGCATCGCCTGTGGGTGAAAGTCTAACGGCAAGTTCTTAAAAACAATTCGCACCTTGTCGCCATATTCTTTCATGACTTCTTTCACTGTGGCGTACCCGCGCGAACAGTATGGACACTGAAAATCTGAGTACTCAACAATGGTTACAGGGGCATCTTTGTTGCCAAAAATAATGGCCTTTTCATCTACTGTCGGAGTTTTTGGATTTTTAAACTCTTCTTCTAGGCGAGCTTGCTCTTGCTTGGCCTCGTCTTCGCGGCCCGACTCCTGAGCTGTACGAACGGCCTCGTTGACCACTTCGACAAACTTCTTGGGATCTTTTTTGATCGCGTTAAATACAATATCCGGATTTTCGGTAATGACCTTTTCAATCTGACTCTTTGATGAGCACCCAGCAGCCAAAACCAGTACTGATAGGGCCATAATCCATTTCGCTTTCAATCGAAACTCCTTGTCTTAAGGTTAAACACGCTTATTCTGACACGATCCTGGTCTAGCTGAGAAGGCAATTTTTGGCTACACTTGATCCTGTGGGTCGTTCCAGGCGTTAGGTCAGTGGAATCATTTAATTGTTAAAGGGCTTTCATCTTATGAAATGTATCAACTTGAAACGCAAATTTTCGGTCATTTTAATTCTTATTGCTACCTTTCAGGGCGCCGTGAGCGCTGAAACCTTTAAGTACAACGAACTCCTGATCAAAGATTATGACGAAATGTCTGACATGGTCTCGAAGCTGCTAGCCGACTCTGAAACGTTGAGAAACGACGAGAGCGGCGGCGATGAAACTGCGGCCAACGATAAGCTTCGAGAGGCGCTTAGGCTGATTTATTCGCGGCCAAACAGCGACAATATGGTGGCAAAGTTGACTCCTGAAGTGCGAAAACAAGTTTTGATGACCCAGACCTATGAACAGGTGGCGCAGGATTTGGCGCATGAGGCCATCCATAATCTGAAAGACGAAAAAGCGGCGGCCTCGGTGCGAGCCACCGCATTTTTTATGCTTGAAAACATCCTAAGTGAGCTTCGCCCAGAAATTGGGCAGAACGAAAAGGCAAAGGCCGTAGTCGAGAGCATTCGTGACGCTAAACTGAAGGTTCCTGAAGCCGTCGACAAGGAGCTGCGCTTGCGCGGAATGTTCAAGCTGAAAAACCCATCACTTACCGCAAAAGAGATTTTGAAGAAGTAAGGGGCAGGCTAGAAATCGCCCCCCCATTCAGATACCAAAACTACCTTTTCAGATCAGAATCAATCTCGCTGATTCGAGCGAAGCGAGTCTTGCATTCCATTGAAATCTCTTTTGAATGCCCATCCAATAAATCGGTATAAGAGAATGTTCCGTCCGCTTGATACTGATTGATACTCAACTCCTCTTTTGTGTGAGATCGAACTTCCTTTTTTTGACCGTTGTCCGTCAAATTGTAATTCACGACCTCGAGAGTGTACCGAAGCGAAGTCGAACCTCCAGAAGAGTTTCTTGGGGTTAAGACGGTACGTCGATAGGCGTCCTGAAGTTCTACACAAGTTGAACCTAAGCAGCTGGCATGGCCATGCGTCCAAAGTGCCATCGCATCGTTGGACGAATACCAAGCCACAATATCAAAAATACCTTGGTTCCAATCATTGAGGTACTTTTCAAAACGATCAACAATGCTTTGCTCGGATTTTTTGACACTCTCGTCCCAATTGCCGTCGTACGACCCAGGGCTTTCTGGCGTTCGATAGTACAAACCAATTCCTGAGGCTTTAAGAAAAACCCAGTACATACGCATTGGAGTTGGGTCAGAAAAGCCTTTCTCTAGCTTGAGCTTGTTGTACTTTTCTCGCTCGTCTTTCTTCAGGTGAGGATAATCTTCATCGTCTTCCGTGGTTCGGCAATAAATCACATCGCGGTACTGCGCTTCGATCACAGCGAGACCAAACTTCTCAGACTTTTCTTCATTGAAACCCAAGTGATGAGCCGCCTCATGGACAAGCTTTAAGCGAACATCCATCATCAGTTTCGCTTTGGCTTCTTCGTTTGAAAACTTGATCGGGAAACTCGAGTACGCCACAAAAAATGGTTTGAGTGCGACGATGAATTCGCCCTGAGCATCGACTCCGTAGTCGAACATCAAGGCTTTGCCTTCGCGAATCTTTTCGGTGAACGGCTCATAGCGTACGGTTTGAATGACGGTCGCCAACTTTTCAGCCGTCCAGCCTTCGGGCAGAACATCGTAAATTTCGGGGCTTGAGAATCTGATCATGTTCGCCATACCGACCGCCGCCTCATGCAAAATGCGCGAAGAATTCTCATCGACAAATCCGCCGCCGCCACTGCTCGATCCGCGAAGAGTCCCTCGGTTTGTTGGCATCGGAATAGATGTGCCGTTCGAATCATTCGACGACGAGTTCTGATTGGTGCGCATTGCTGGCGACTCTGAGTCTGCGCGTGAGGCCACCGGCCCCGAGACTTGAATAGGTTCGCCGCCAGCCCTAGAGGCCACCAGCCCGCGACTTGAGCCTGAACCGTTTCGGCCCTGGCCACCACAGCCGGCAGTAAGGCCCAAAATGGGCAAAAGGCCAATTAAGGTCAATTGAGCAACCACCAATTTGGTCGTTAACCTAATAGGATTCATAGACCTAGTTCTTGTGCAACCCCTAGGCCATTTTGCTACTGCATTGGATTTCATTTTCTTTGCTCCTTGTTAGGAGCCACATCAGCGTGGACCCCGTATTAACGCACTGTATCTAAAGCGCCCTACAGGAGCTAGATTGATTTAATTAAAATCTACCGTAAAACTTAATGTAAAATTATCTTAAATTAATTAAACTACTGTAATTACATATGAAACAAGTTTATGAATTTGTCGATTATAAGCGCTATATAAAAGCCACGCTCAGCCTGGGTAAGGGCCGAACTGGCAACCGCTCAAAGCTCGCCAGCCACCTAAGCTGCCAGTCGGCGCATGTTTCTCAAGTGCTCAACGGACACACTCATTTCAGTCTCGAGCAGGCGTTCAAGATCAACAGCTTTCTTGGCCACGATCACGATGAATCGCATTTCTTTTTACTGCTTGTGCAGGCTAATCGCGCCGGTAGCCGAGAGCTCGAGAACCACTTTCGCGCTCAAATAGATGAAATTTTAAAGAGGCGCTCACTCATCAATAACCGCCTAGAAACCAATCGAAAGATTCCGGATGAGGCACAAGCTCGCTACTACAGTTCTTGGTACTATTTGGCCATTCACATGGCGATTTCTATCCCTGAGCTGCAAAACAAAGAGTCACTCTCGAGCTATTTTGGTTTGCCCATCGAAGTCGTCTCAGAAACCCTTAATTTTTTACTTAATCACGGGCTGGCCGAATTCGAGCAAGGCCGCTACAAAATCGGGGCTTCACATATTCACCTTGGCGGAGACGCCGACAACATCAACAAGCACCACACCAATTGGCGCGTGCAAGTGATGAGCAGTTTGCCCGTTACTAAATCAACAGACCTTCACTACTCCGTGGTGTTTTCACTCTCTAGAAAGGATGCCGAAGGTATCAAAGAGCGTTTTATCCAAACGATTCGCGCCAATCTGGAAGACGTCGGGCCATCCAAAGAAGAGGTGCTGTTTTCAACCTGCCTTGATTTTTTCGAACTCAAGCGCTGATCGCCCCTATATTTTCCACTCACTAATTCAGTCAACATTGTTGACTGAATTAGTGAGTGCACGAGAAGCCTCCTCCAATTTCAATAGTTCGGCCCCCGATGATAAGATTGACGGGAGCTACTGCCGTACGATTTTGTAGCGATTTTCGATAAAGCCGGCTTTGTCATCTTTGACCTGAATGACGATTTCATTTTCGCCCTCTTCGAGCAAAATGTAATCACTGGTCCATCTTGATGAGCTGCCTTTTAACAATGTGGCACTGTATTGATTGCGTGAATTCACAAGCGCCACTTTGGCCATGTCTCCATCGCCCTTGCAGGTCCTTCCAGTAAAACGCACCCACCTGGCGTCGATCTCTCTGACCGCGCGGTCTTGCACATCCCAACACGGAATCATCAGCGATTTCATCTCAACAACAGGGCCCTTTTGCCGAGTCCCTGTCGCCAACCCCGGAATCGCCTTTGGTAAACTGGTCGGCAAGCTGGCGGGCAATCGCACCAATGTGTTGAGTGCGTCCGCCGCCGCGGTCACTCTCAAAGCCCCTTCACTCACTTCTGCCCCTTGGCTACCTGGCCGAGTCGAAAGCACAAAGGCGGTCAAAGCCCAAGTGCTTAGGCCGACCACTAAAAAAGTGAGTTTAAGCAAACTCCATTGCAATTGCCGACGATCCATTCAAGAACTGTTCGGCAAACCCACGCGTCTGTTTTAAATTTATTCAATGATTGTCTGACTTTGAGACTCTGTGCACAGAGTGAGACACTCTTCGAGTTTCACTCTGAGACATCTCACCAAAAGATACGGGTCAATCCCACCAGCTCAGACCAAGCAGAACCAAATCCTGCTTCACACTTGAACCCTTATCGCTCGTATCACTAGAGCCCGTCAGCGATGCCGACATATTCGATGTCAGACTTCGAGAAACGATCAATTGATAAAGACCATCGATCTGCCTGTTCACGGCCGACACTCTGAGGCGCGGCGAAAGTGAATACCCAAGCGTGTAGATGATCTCAGTCGGTGATGAAATTATGCCCGTCATCTCCATGCGGGCCTTGGCTTCTAAATCGATTGGATTGTCGAGCGACACATCCATGTTCGGACCTGCAAAATTGTAGCGCCATTTGAGCTTGTAACCTTTTCGAACTTGAACGTTGAGGTTACTGACTTTGTCTTTGAACTCATAAACGGGCCGAAAATCAGGGTCATTTTTTGCCCAATGATCGACGTGAAATTCGATCAACCGCCGAGCCATGTATTCGCCAAAAGCCTGTTGCTGAGCCTGATAATCTTGAATCGAAATGTTTCGCCCGCTGTAGTACTGGTACTCGTCGACCTGACCAGGCGAGTTGATCACTTGCTCGGCCAAGGTTTGACCGAATCGGTTTTTGTAGTTGGTTTGAAATTCTTTTGAGAGTTTTTCGGTAAAAATCACATCTGAAAGACTTTTGTCATTGTAGGTGGGCACGTCGAGCATGACCATTTCAATGTCTCGTTTATTTCGCTCAGCTTCGACGTCCGAGACATAGCCGTGGTGATCACCATAGAGGCCAGAATCTTCGGCATTGCGCGCCCAAGCACTATCTACTGCAGTCAAGAACGTTAGGCTTAGAATCAGCCCAGATTTCAACTTCAACTCCTTAGTCTCTACAGAGGCGCTGCCCACAATTATACCATGGTGAAGGCAAAACCATTTGACTCAGTCTCAACTTGAGACATCTTTAGGGGCATGTCTTTGAAAGAGCGTGATGATATCCATATGGCTCGCCGCATCTGGCATGCGCTGGGTGTGCTATTTATTTTTGGCCTCTATTTTTACCTGCCCCTTCCACAAGCGACCGCGCTCGCGATTGCAGTCGGTAGCTCCATGATTGTGACCGACCTCATTCGCCTCAGATGGCCACCCCTCAACAATCTCTTTGTTAAATTGTTCAGCCGCGTCTTACGGGAATCAGAAAAAAACAAAGTCTCTGGCTCAGCCGCCATGATGGCCGGCGTGATCGTAATCATAATGACCTTTTCAAGGCCAGTGGTGCTTTTGACCCTTTTGTTTTTGGCTTTTGGCGACCCAATAGCGAGCTATTTTGGCATTCGTTTCGGCAAAGACAAACTGATTGGCTCAAAATCCCTACAAGGCACCTTGGCGGCCTTTGCTGTGTGTTTTGTGTTAGCTGTTTTGTTTTTTCACTTTTATGGCATAGCGACCGACCGACTATTTGTTGTAGGATTGCTCGCGGGTCTAGTCGGCGCTGTTTCTGAGCTTGTCCCTGTTGGACGCTTGGACGATAACTTTGTTTTCCCGGTTGTGAGCGCGGCGCTACTGACCGGACTTTTGTGGATTTTCGGAGGAGGCTGATTTTGCAAGACGAACTGACTCCAGCTCCAGTCAAACGCATCGCCACACATATTTACGTACTTCCCAATTTATTGACCACCGTAAATATGTTTTTCGGTTTTTTTTCGATCATCTACGCCATTTACGGAGAATTTTTGATTTCAGCGGGCGCCATCGTGGTCGCGGCGATTTTTGATTTACTCGATGGCCGGGTGGCGCGCATGACACACTCAACGAGCCGTTTTGGCGCTGAACTCGATTCACTATCGGATCTGGTGAGTTTCGGATTAGCCCCCGGGCTCCTGTTGTTTTTGTGGTCTCTTCAGCCTTTTGGCCGATTGGGCTGGTTGGCGAGTTTCTTTTATGTGTCTTGCGGCGCGCTCAGGCTTGCGCGCTTCAATGTGCAAAGCGAAAAAGTCGGCAAAGCCTATTTTCAAGGGCTGCCCATTCCGATGGCGGCGGGCATTGTGGCTTCTGCCGTTTTGGCGTTTGAAGATCTCGAGATGGATGCCGCGAGATCGTGGATTTTACTGACGATGACCTTCTTGCTTGGCTTCGTCATGGTTTCAAATTTTCGCTATCGCAGCTTCAAGGATATTGATTTAAAAAGGCGACTGCCTTTTCGCTTTCTTGTGGCCGGAGTGTTTTTACTTGCCGTCGTCGCCATTCGCCCTGAGACCACATTGTTTTTGCTGTTTCTGAGTTACGCCATATTGGGCGCGGTTTTTGGAATTTGGCGACTTGGAAGAAGCCACCCTCAATCGGCCGAGCCCGAAGAGATCGAAAATGAGCCTTGAGAAATTAAAAATCGGAGTTGTTGGAGCGACCGGGCTTGTTGGCGAAACTTTTTTAAAGTTGCTCAGAGAGAGGCAAACGCCCATTGAAGAGCTAAGGCTATTTGCGAGTGAAGGCTCAAGTGGGCAAACCCTCGCGTTCGGCGGGCAAAAGCTTTCGGTTTCGGCGCTCAAGCCTGACTCATTTGCTGGATTGGATGTGGTCTTTTTTTCGGCGGGTGAAAGCGTGTCGGCTGAGTGGGCACCACGAGCGGTCAAAGCCGGGGCATGGGCTATCGATAATTCTTCGGCCTTTCGCATGGATTCTGACACCTTGCTTTGTGTGCCCGAAATAAATGGGCATGAACTGCGCGCAGACCCTACCCCAAGAATTGTGGCCAACCCCAACTGTTCCACCATTCAACTCGTGCTCGCCTTAAATCCGCTACTTCGAGACTTTGGTCTAGACTCAGTCATCGTGTCGACTTACCAAGCTGTTAGTGGAGCGGGCCGCGAGGCTCAAGGCGAACTTCTGGGGCAGCTCAATAATTCAGACGTTCCCGCTAAAGTGTTTCCTGTTCAGGTGGCGTTCAATGCCATTCCGCAAATCGGAAGCTTTAGCGACAACGGGTTTTGCTCAGAAGAACTCAAAATTATGAGTGAGACGAAGAAGATCTTGAATGCGCCATCAAATTTGCGTGTGAGCGCGATGACCGTGCGAATTCCCGCTCTTAACTCCCACTCAGAATCTGTGTGGGTAAGGCTCGGCAAAAAAGTTTCTCGCGCTCAAATTTTGGATTCGTTGCGTGCGCAAGAAGGGGTTTTGGTCAACGAGGCTCTGGATTCTTACCCGACAGCGCATTTGACGAGCGGGACAAATCCTGTGCATTTAGGTAGACTCCATCAAGACTTAGACGACCCGCAAACCTGGATTTTCTGGTTGGTGGCAGACAATTTGCGCAAAGGGGCCGCATTAAATGGCCTTCAAATCGCCGAGAGGATTTTTGACATCAATCCTCGCCCATGATCTCATTTGTTTATGAAGACTCTATCTACTAGATCGTTTGTCGTTTTTACCGCCAGCTTCTTACTTAGTTTTTATTCTGCAGTTGCATTTGCGGCTGGCCCCGTGGTCACGGGCGTAAGCGGAGCCTCATCGTCCACCCTCACCGGTACACCGATTATATATGGCGGCTTGGCCGGCGACGAACTTTGCGAATCAAGTTCGAGTTCCACTTGCAACAATTGCCGCTCCGGTCTCACTTGCTCGACCACACCTCTTTGTGCGTGCAATGAAGCACGAATCAACGGCAACCTCGTACTCACTATTACGGCGACTCCGCAAGAAAGTGCCACTGGTGCGCTGAGATTGATTGCCGACGATGTCGTCATAAGCCCTACAGGCACAAGCAGCACGAGCAGCGCCAGTTTTACCTGGGACACGCTTTGCCAAGCCAGCACAGCAGGAACCACTTGCGAAAATGTGCCCACCACGCAGAAGGCCACGTTGTCGGCGCGAATTTTTAATGACAACAATAACAGCAGCGATGTCGATGACGACGAAGAAGCGACGACGATCAGTTTTTACATCATCAATCCTGGCAAGGGCACAAGCTCCACTTGGAACGTCTATGGCGCCACCAACACCGAAGGCGTTGGCGGATTCACCCCCTACCCCGGCGACGAAAAAATTTATATCGAAGACGTCACGAGCACTTCTGGGTTTCCAACCCTCAGCTATGGCTCAAAAGCGGTAAAAGTGCGCGTGTGGATATCAGACAACGGGGCCGCCACCGCCTCTCCGACGAGTGCCATCGTGCCCTCAGACTTGGACGTGGTGGACGACGGTGGAACTTTAGAGAGCAACAAGGTAACGGGTCTGACTAACGGAACCGCCTACGTGTTTCGCGTGGCACTGATCGATGAAGCCGGCAACATCGTTCAACACTACCCCTCGGCATCTGATGCGACGGCCAACGGCTGCGACACCAATCCACCCAGCTCGAGTTGCCCTTGGGCCGCAACCCCCGATGAAGTGCTTGGGCTTTTGAGCGAAGATTTTAATTGTTTTGTTGCCACCGCCGCTTACGGCACTCAGATGTCAAAAGAGCTTTCTGTCTTTAGAGATTTTCGCCACCGCATTTTGCTGCGAACCGATCTCGGTAAATATTTGGTTAATAAGTACTATTCAACCGGCCCTAAAATGGCGCGATGGATCGCCTCAAACGAAAATCTAAAGATGCTTTCTCGAGGCGTGCTCTGGCCGCTTCACTCACTCGCCAAATTGACGCTCAAGCTACCCCTCAGTGCGACTGTTCAATTGACGATTTACATTTTGAGCGTGCTTTTCATTCCGCTCCTGACCTTACTCGGATTTTATTTGGCTGCTCGCCGAATTTTTAGGAGCCCTCGTGCGAACTAGGCGTCTGAGCCAACACGCAGTCGGCCGGGTTTTATTTTTTTCATATTGTATGCTTTTCGCCAGTGGAGCGATGGCCCAAGAAAACAAAGTTTTTGATTGGCAAGGCAAAGACAATGAACAAGAGGTCGATCACCCCTTTTACGAAAAAGGTTTGATCCGCATCGACAAAGACCGCAAGTACATCTACAAAGTCGACGAAAGCGAACAAAAGCGCGCGATCTCGGTGCGCATGGGTTTTTTAGAACTTGTGAATTTAGAAAATCCCGATCAAGCCGGGCAAGCTGGCGCCAGTTTCGACGAGAACTATGACGCCTCAAATGCACCCGCCGTTCTCGTCGACTATGAGTGGGAACTCTTCAAGTCGCCACTCGGAAAATTCAATCTCAAAGCCGGTGCCGGCGCGTTTTACGCTCAAGGCAACGGTCACTTTGTCAGCGGAACCAACGAAAATCTCGAGCCTCGCGAGGTCTTCACTTTTTTTGCGATCCCACTTAGCGCTGGCGCGGTCTACCGCATGCAAATTTGGCACAACCAATTGCTCGTGCCCTACGCTGAGGGCGGCGGAACGGCGTTTGGTTTTGCGGAATTCCGTGACGACGACAAAGGCCCCAAATTTGGCGGCGCCCCGGCCGCCTATTTTGCTGGCGGCGGCGCGCTCAACCTCACCTATTTTGACGCTCTCTCGCGCATTATGCTCGACCGCGAGTATGGAATTAACCGTATATACCTAACCGGCGAATACCGCGCCTATGTCGGCCTCTCTCAAAACTATGATTTCACCTCAGACTTCTTTAACGGTGGTCTGCTGATGGAATTCTGATCTCGGCCTGACGTAAATTCCCTTGCTATTGCGCCTCAGGGTCGCTAACTCTGTGCCCGTATGCGCGCGCTTATTTTCTCGATTATTTTTAGTCTACTCTTGTTGCAGTTGCACAGCTTCGCGCATGCCGAAGTCGAAAAGCACGAACCGAGCTGCGCGATCTGCTTTTCTCTCGCCCATTCCACCACACTTGACCCCACACTTGACTCGGTAACTTATTCGGCTCGAATCATTTTGCTCTCTGAACCTAGTTCGCAACCAAAGCAATCAACCCACTTAGCGACCTTTTTTATAGAGTCCTTGCGGCCCAGAGGCCCTCCCGCTCAGCTCGTCTAACCTCTCAGGTCCTCATTCATTTTAATAAATTTCGATCTTAAAAAAAGGAGACCACGCGATGTCTAATCAAGTGATCTATATGTCTATTTTCATTTTAGTGGCCGGTACTTCTGCTTGGGGCCAACAATCCCCTCGTACAAATCCGCAAATCGGCGCCAACGTGCTTATGCTTGGCCAAAGCGGCAACAAAGGCACTCAAGAAACCGACGAAAACCCAAATGGCTTTCGTCTGCAAGAAGCCGAGCTTCGTTTTTCGTCGAATGTCGATGCTTACTTTCGCGGCGATATGCTGTTGGCCGTTGAAAAAGAAGACGGCGAATACAAGATCAATCCCGAGGAGGTCTACGTCGAGACGCTCAATGTACCCGAAGTCACTCTCAAAATCGGTCAATTTTTTCAAACGGTGGGAAGACACAACTCTCTTCACACGCATGCGTTCCCATTTATCGATGCGCCGCTTGCCAATCAGCGCCTGCTTGGCGACGAGGGACTCAATCAAGCGGGTCTTTCGGCCGCTTATTTGGCACCTACGCCTTGGTTTTTAGAGGTGACCGCAGAAGCGTTCGAAGCTGACAATGAATCACTTTATGGCTCAGACACCCAAGGGGATCTTGCCACACACCTTTCGCTCAAAAATCTTTGGGAAATCAATGACCCCTCCACTCTCGAGTTCATTTTGGGTTTCGGAAGCGGAGCCAACGCATTTGATCATCAATCCAGACTGTGGTCGACATCGATGACTTATAAATTCAAACCACTTGAAGCGAGCCGAGCCAAAAGCCTCATCGTCACGGCAGAATACCTCAGAGCTGAGCGAAGCGGAGCCAGTACAGACGAAGATGTAGGCGGAGTGGCCGCGTGGGTGCAGTGGCAGGTGCTGAGGCGCTGGTGGGTTCAGGCCCGCGATGAATATCTTGGGCTCCCCGAGCCAACTGCAGGCGCGGTTAAAAAACATTCGGCGCTAGTTGGCTTTGCCCCAACTGAGTTTTCAGGTCTGCGGCTGCAGTACGATAACATCGACGATCCTGCTCAAGACAAAACCGAGAACCGCGTGAGCTTTCAAATCAATGTGAGCCTAGGCGCTCACCCCGCTCATAGCTACTAGAGAAAGGAAACCGTGATGAAAAAATCTATACTTCACCCATTCACTCTCGCTGTCGCTCTTTTCATTGCAACGACGACACCGAAAATCTTTGCCTCTGAATTTAAAGTGGTCACCACCACCACCACACTGCAATCGATCGCCGAGTACATCGGTGAATCCGTCTTCAAGCCAGAGTCGATCACCAAAGGCCCGCAAGATCCTCACTTCGTCGAACCGAAACCCTCCTACATGGTGCGCCTACGGTCTGCCGATCTTCTTGTTGTCAACGGGCTGGATCTCGAAATCGGCTGGCTAGGGTCAATTATCAAAGGGGCAAGAACTCCCAAGCTCAACTTTGGCCAGCCCGGTTACTTTGATGCCGGATCGGTTATTGATGCGATAGAGGTTTCAAAAGGCGGGGTCGATCGTACTCAGGGCGACGTTCACCCGTTCGGCAATCCTCATTACTTACTTGACCCACTGAGGGCGAAAAAAGTGGCAGAGGCTTTGACCAAGCGACTCAGCGATCTCGACTCGGCACATGCAGAAATTTACTCTAAAAACCTAAATACATTTTCAAACGAAATCGATCGAAGACTCACTGGCTGGCAGGCGCGCGTGCAAAAGACAAATGTTAGGTCGGTGATCACCTATCATAAAACATTGAGCTACTTTTTAGATCGCTTTCAAATTCAAAACGCAGGACAGATCGAACCTAAGCCCGGAGTACCGCCCGCCGCCAAACAGATTTTCAAACTGATTGATGTAGCGCGCTCGCAAAAAGTTCACTGTATTTTGGTCGAGAGTTTTTTTGAACCCACCATCGCCAAGCGCATTGCCAAAGAAGTTTCGGGGGTAGAGGTTCAAATCGTTCCAGTTGAGGTGGGGGCGCTTGCAGCGGCCACAAATTATTTTGAAATGATCGAAGCCATCGTCAAAGCGTTAGAGGCGTGCAAATGAGTTGGCTTGATGTTGCGGTATTTATGGCCGCGCCCTTTGCAATGAGTTTGGCGCTCGTTGGAATTCACTGCTACTTGGGCCTTCATGTATTGGCCAGGGGCGTGGTCTTTGTCGACTTGGCTTTGGCGCAAGTCGCAGCCATGGGCTCAATTGTCGCATTGATGCTAGGCTTTGAACATCATCATCCCGTGTCTTACGTATGCTCACTGGTGTTCACTCTCGTGGTCGCAGGCTTTTTGGCGCTCACGGGCCGAGCGCCCAAGAGTCTTTCGCAAGAGGCACTGATCGGTTTGATCTATGCCTTCTCCTCGGCCATGTTGATTTTGCTGATAGATCGCACCAGTCACGGCGCTGAACACTTAAAAGAGTCCATGGTGGGACAGCTTTTGTGGGTGACTTGGACCGACGTGCTCGTGGTGGCTCTGATTTATTCGGCGGTGGGAATCTTGCACTATGTTTTTCGCCATCAACTCATTCAAGCCTCTTTCTTTGGCAAGCGAAGCCCCAAATGGGACTTCGTTTTTTACTCGCTCTTTGGTGTGGTGATCACCAGCTCGGTGCATGCGGCCGGCGTGCTGATTGTTTTCTCATTTTTGATTGTTCCGGCCCTTGTGAGTTCCTTGTTTTTTTCAAGCCTCAAAAGTCGGCTGCTCTTTGGCTGGCTGGTGGGCTTTGGGTTATGTGCTGCGGCGCTTTTTGGATCTTATGCTTTTGATTTACCATCAGGACCTACCATCGTTGCGGCCTACACCGGAGTACCTCTACTTTTGGTGCTTGCGCTATCTTTTGCAGGCAAAAAAACCCAAGTTCAGCGTTGAAACGACGAGAATAATTTTCAGCCGCCCCGTTTTTAGATGCACCCTCACCCAAAACCTGTGAGCGTTTGCATTCAAATTCAATTGGTGAGGACTATTAATGAATCAGCTATTGGCGCTCTTTTTAATCGCGGCTTTTTTTCAACCCAGCTTTGCGGCTTCTACACAACCTGATTGGCAAGCCTACGACCAGGTCATTGAAAATATTTTGACTGAATCCAAAGTGCCCGGAGTTGCTGTTGGAGTTATCAAAGGTCATCAAGCCGTTTTGCAAAAAGGCTATGGCCAACGAGACCTTGAACAGGGTCTACCTGTCACGGCCAACACTTTGTTTGCCATCGGCTCGACCACCAAAGCTTTGACCGCGGCAACCATCGGAATGCTCGTTGACGAAAACAAACTCAAGCTCGAAGAGCCCATTCGAAATTACATTGCTGATTTTCGGCTTCAAGACGACTATGCAACTGCACACGCCACTTTGATTGATCTCATGTCTCATCAAACGGGTGTGCCTCGGCACGACCTTGTTTGGTACGGCTATGACGAGTTCCCTCGCTCTTATTTTTGGCAAAAGCTCCAACACCTCGAACCTTCGCTCTCATTCAGAGAGGGTTGGCAGTACAACAATTTTATGTTTATGGCCGCGGGCTATATTCTCGAGAAAATTTCAGGCCAGACGTGGGAAGAGTTTGTACGTGAGCGAATATTTACTCCTCTAGAAATGACGAATAGTAATTTTTCGGTTACGGACACCGAAGCCACTGATGATTTTTCTGGGCCCTACCATTTTGAAAATGGCTCCCCCAGCCGAGTGCCCATGCGGCCTATTGTCGGAATGGGCCCTGCCGGCTCGATCAATTCAAACGTTCACGACATGCTGTCATGGCTCGACTTAAATCTTTCAAAGGGAGCCTGGCAAGACCAACAGCTACTAAGCCCAAAAACTTTTGCGGCAATTCATGAGCCCCGTGCTGTTGTGCAGGGCCGGCTACTTCCTTTTTCGGAGCTTTCACAAATGACCTACAGCCTTGGCTGGATGAACCTGATCTACCGTGGGCATAAGCTTGTCTTTCATACCGGAGGAATCGATGGGTTTTCGGCCTGGGTGGGCTTTTTGCCAGACGATGGCGTTGGCGTCGTGGTTTTGCAAAACACGGACACGAAGGGAGCCGTAATGTTTTCTGGGGCGCTAACGGCTATCGACACCGCATTGGGTCTTGAACCAATTGACTGGTTTGAGCGCTTCAAGTCTATGGAAACTCAATCGCTAGAGCCTGTTGCTCAGTCATTCGAACAGGTTGTCGAGGAACCTTTGCAAAGAAGCGCCGAAGATTACGTCGGCGTTTATTCGAACGTCGCCTATGATGACGCCGAAATTTTTCTGAATGAAGATCGCTTAAGCTTGAAGTGGCATAACATGACGTTTTCTATGAAGCACTTAGGTAACGGGGTATTCAGAATCAACACACCAAATAGCCCAGAGATCAACAATGGCCTTGAACCCATGGTCTTTGAAGTCGACAATGGCGGAAGAATCACTGAGCTTCTGATTCTCCTCGAACCGACGGTTGCACCCATACGCTTCAAAAGAAACTAAACAATGCCGCGCTACCGAATGACAGTTGGCTACGATGGAACTCCCTTTCAAGGTTGGCAAAAGCAACCCCATGGCCCTTCTGTGCAAAGCGAACTTGAGCGCGCCCTAACTCAGCTATTGAGTGAACCCATCAGGGTTATTGGTTCGGGGCGAACCGATGCAGGAACCCATGCCGTCGCCCAAGTCGCCCACTTTGATTCGGGCAAAGCCGACATTCAGATTGCAAAACTCTGGCGCGGACTCAACGCTCTGTTGCCAGATTCCGTGGTAGTCAAATCGCTTGTCTCAGCTCCCGACGAGTTTCATGCGCAGCGATCTGCAGTTCGAAAAACCTATATCTATCGAATCTGGAATCACCCGGTTCGCTCACCGCTTTGGCGTAACCGCGCCTATTGGATTCACCGCCCGCTCGATCTCTCGAGGCTCGCCAGATTGACCGAGCCCCTCATCGGAACTCAAGACTTCAAAAGCTTTCAAACCCACGGAACCGTTGTCAAAAATACAATCCGCAAGGTGGAATTGGCGCAGTTTTCGAGCCGAAATGGCCCCCTCATTGAATTCAGAATCACTGGCAGCGGCTTTTTAAAGCAGATGGTGCGCAACATTGTGGGAACTTTGCTCTATCTTGAGAGCCATCAGAGCGAGCCTACGCATTTGGTCGAAATCCTGAGGGCCAAGGACCGCAAGGCCGCCAAAACCACGGCCCCAGCCCATGGCCTCTACTTGTATAAGGTCGAATACCCCCTAAACCTTGACAATAAGTGCCGAAAACCCTAAGACTTCTCTTTCTCAAAACGTCTGAAATGTAAGGAAACGGTTCATGAAAACCTGGAATGCAAAAGCTGGCGAAGTGCCTGCTAAATGGTACCTGGTCGATGCAAGCGGCAAAACTCTGGGCCGAATGGCTTCTGAAATCGCAAAAATCCTGCGCGGTAAAAACAAACCCACTTTCACTCCTCACGTCGACACCGGTGATTTTGTTGTTGTGATCAATTCTGAAAAAGTTCAAATGTCGGGCGATAAGTGGCAGAACGAAAAATTCTACTCTCACTCTC
>JBGSQJ010000109.1:0-19047 GCA_041738165.1 Bdellovibrionales bacterium | reverse complement strand
GGTTAGAGAAACCCTTGGTGGTGGACCGAATGACGTGTTGGCGTCACTAGGCCGCGCGAGAGATCTTAAAGCGCTTGATTCTACCGTCACGACCTGATTCTTCGATCGTGGCGTTGTCCTTCCAAGTTTGAATTAGCCTATTGGCCGCCGCCCGAGAGAGCGAAAACACGTTTTGAATGTCGCGACAGTCAAAAGCTGCGGAGTTTAGTTTAAGTGTCAAATGGTGCAAGCGCAGATGGTGCACATCCAAAGGCGGAAAATCGCTGAGGGTCTCCAGGCAAAAGGAGAGATCATTGAGGTCAACCTTGTAGTAGCCGTTGGCATGGATCAAACGCGCTCCGGGCATCTGCTGTTTAAGTTCGCTCCGCAAGCGCTTCATAAGTTGATGCAAACGATCGGGCGACGTGTAAGGGTTGAAATGCTCTCGAGGAAAGAGTCGACTGTACAGCTGTCCTGGCCGAAATTCTCGATAAGCGTCTGAGCAAAGATTCATTAAGATCACGTGGGGGAGCTTCCCAGGGCTCAACTGGCCAGCAAAATCAAATAGCAGGTGTTTAGATGCTGGAGTGTCGGCATAAAAAGAGAAATCGCGCCCAATAAACAAACGGTCAACCGAGGGCACGTGGACGTGGCGTTTGACTCTCTCGCGGTACGCCTTAGCGGCCGAGCCATAGTAGATCTTGAGTGCCAACTGGGGGTCATGGGTGATCTGGCAGCGCACAAAATCTAGTTCGCGTAGGGTTTCCCAATGATTTTTTCGGCGCGCCTCTTCATACGCGACATCCAAATGCTCAGGCTTGCGGGTCTCTAGTGCGCTCAAGACAGAGCGCCACTTGACCAGCCAAAGATGTTCGAAAGTTTTGACGCCGGTAAGAATAGACTCGGCGTTGGTTAAACAATCATTTGCGCTTTTAAAATCTCTGGCAAAGATGGCCGCTTGGGCCGCCACTTCAAGGGCATTGCAGTGCAAAAGGCTATGGCCACGCGCTGCGGTCTCTTGTCTCAGGCGCTTAAGAATGGGTGCGGCCGCTGCGTAATCCTCAACTGTAACAAGTGCCGCGGCCAAGTTGAGTTGAGCCACTTGGTGCAAATAGGAATCTGGCGACTCTAGCCTTAGCAGTTCCTGCAAATGTGGAATGGCCTTATCGTACTCCCAGTCGGGAAAGTGAAAAATGGCTCTATAAAGGAGCACCTCATGCTTATCGATGGGGTCCACTTGAGCCAGCAACTCGCGGGCTTCATCAACAGATCCATTTTTTTGCAAGCCGATGGCGTATTCTAAAATTTCGGATTGGGTTGCGGGGTTGACCAATCGGGCTTCGGGCCTCACCACCGGGGTGAGCAGGCGGAGGGCGTCCTCTGTGCGCCCTGTGCGGCGTAAGAGTCCGGCAGTGCGCGCTATCTGACTGCGAGGAAGGCGTTCTGTCTCAAGCTGAGACAAAGCCAGTCCAGCCTCTTTTATGCGCCCTTGAATAATGAGTTCTTCGGCGCCGTCGAGAAGCGATTTTAGTGGAGCTGCCATAGTAGAAGGTATCGGCATTTCAAATTGAGAATTTGATAGGTGTAGACCTTTGAAAGTGCGCGCAACTGTCAGCCCAAGGTCGAGTCGGTTTCACTTAACCTGAATTTGTCGGAATCAAATGGTTGGTCTCGACAACAAACACAGGGGGAAACATGAAACTCAATCTAACCAAGTCAATCGCCACGGCCTTGATTATCGTCGCATTAACACCACTAACAGCTATGGCCAGCACAGTTTGCTACATCCATTTCAATTTGCCATGCTTTGCCGCGGGACCTGGTCTTCCACCCGGTCGCTATTTCGTCGACGGTGATCGGTTGGCTAACTTCAATGCTGCACGCTGTGTGGAGCGGGCGCGCGAATACAGAGCATGGTGTCAGACTCCTGGAATAACCGTCTCCTCAATTTTTCAAGTCAGTGGGAGAAATGTGATTGGCGCCTACACAGACGCCGAAGGTAAGACCCGCGTTACTGATGGTGTGGCTCGCGTAACCAATCTTCACGACTAACAGGAGAATCTGAAATGAAAATGCATAAACTCGTATTATTTTTGTTTGTCAGTGTATTTGTATCAGCCTGCGGATCGAGCTTGAGGAGCGCGTCGTTTGAGGACAAAGAGAACGGCGGCGAAGACTGGCTTTTGGAGTACGATAAAACATCGGCAGAACTGCAGTCCGCTTCGCAAGGATCGCCTGTTAAGCCGCTCAATTTAGATGCAAGCGGCTTAACCGACGACGAAGTGGTTGAGGCCTTCATCGAGCGTGCCTTGGCTGGTCTTGAAGATCTCAAGGAACGCCATGAGGAGCTCAAGGCGAGTGGTGCAAATGTGCCCAATGTGGACTTTGCTAAGCTTGAAGAGGGACTGAACAAGCTTATCGAAAAGCTGCAAAGCGATGAAGGGCTTCGCCAACGCTTTATCGCGCAATTGCGGAATCCTCCGCAAGCTCCCGATTTGAGCACGCTCGGTCAAGCCGGCTTTCCTGCTGAATTGTGTGCACGGTTAAAGGATCGTCTGGCCAGTGAAACGGTGCCAGAGGCCATAAGGAAGCTGATGCAGGCTGATTACGACCGAGGCTGCAAAAATCAGTAGTTTGGCTGTAAAGCATGAACGCCCAAGAAATCAGATTTCATTCACTCTTCTTTCAAGGGGTCCGCCAGCTGGCAGACCCCTTTTCTAACTGTCAAAAGCGGAATCCTGGATATAGCACAGCGCAGTTACCGGGGCGCATCGATAAACCTGACTAGACTTTGGTCTACATGCATCGCGTGGTGGGTGTCTTTGGCGCAAAGCTCACGGCTACGCTTTTTGAATGCTGCAATCACTTGTTGGAATTGCCATTTTGTTTCTCACGTTCACTTCGGGTTGGGCCTGCGTGAATGCAGAACGTCCGCACGAGCGCGGTGAAGCCCATCTCAAGTACGTCGATATGAATGAGTCAAACTCTGCGAGCGAAACGAATCCCGATGAAGAGAGCCAAGCCCAAACGGGCTCATCGGTCACCTCAGTACCTTAATCCGAGTTTCAAGCTGTAAACGGCATCTTGATACCGATCGACTTCAGCTGCGGCAAATAGATTCATGTAATGCAGACTAAAACCCACCAGCATATGAGTGTCGACCACTCTATGTGAGACTGTTCTGCTGTTTTGGTTGAGCGTTTCGGTTTCACCGCCGGCTAAGCAATCCTCATTGCAGGTGCCAAGCGAATCTTGCCCAACAAAGGTGCCTTTGCTTTCGATCATTCCACCGCCGAAGTACACGGCAAAATGATCGACACTCACGCCAATCAATAAATCCGCGCCGAGATTTCGGTTCATAAACACATCATTGAAGTTCATATAGTTAAAGTGCCCAAGAAGAGACATGTTGATGGGCAAAAACTTGGCTTGATAAAAAGACCATCGCAATTGGCCGCCGTAATCACTTATGCGGGTTCCCCCTGTTGGTGGAACAAACGAGGCAAACACATCAAAGTCGTTGTAGAGCCCTTTGCCAAAGGTTAGCCGTGAGTAGCGCCACTCGGTTTCGTCGGAATAGTTGGAGTTGCAACCCGCCGTTCCCGGCGTGCAGCCGAGCCGGCGAATATCTCGCACGTTGATGAATTCGACAGATACTCCCACTTCAAACCCTGAATAGCCTCCGAGGGGGTAAGGGTTGCTAAGGGGCTTGTTGGCGGAGTTCATGCCAATCGTTCGAACAATTTCTCGGCGATCTGAAGAACTCAGGCCCTTTTGAATTTCAAAGGCGTAGACCTTTGGACTCCAATAGGCGAGTGAGGTGCAAAGAATAACTAGGGTGCTCCACATGCCCTCTAGATTAATCGAGTTTGATTTGCCCGTCTATCTCGCTCTGTTGGGCGACTTTGGTAGGGGATTTTTGTAGAAGATTTTGCAGTTGGCTTAGAGTCAGACCGGCTTGATTGGCAAGAGTTGAATCTTCTGATCGAGTGAGATCAAGAAGCACAGTCAAGAATCGCTCATAAAGGGGAGCGTTTGCGCTGGCCGTCGGGCTATGCGCGGCGACCTCTCCTGAGGAAGAATCAGCTGCGGGAGTGACACTCAAATTGCGTTTCGCGGATTGATCGAGAAGCTGTGTGGCCAGTAAGGTGGCGTGAACCGGAGTGCCCTGGCGAAGAACCTGTTCGAGTGAGCGCAATTGATTCACGTCTGTGTAGCGGGTGAGAAGCTCATTGGTGGTCACGCCAACTTCAGAATCTGCACGTTCTACTTTTTGTACTTCGGCCAGAACTTGAAAGCTCAACATCGAAGGCGTCAGGCCCAAAGCTAAAAGGCCTAGTTTCTTCATCTCGATGCGGGGATCTTCAACCATCAAGGCTACAATTTTATAGAAAATTTCTGCCGAAACTTTTGCGTTCTGATATTTTTCTACAAAGTGCCGAGTGGCCAAAAGTTCAGGCTGAGTGAGCAGAATCTTGATCCAATCTTCTAGCGTGTTGAAAACTTCCTTTTTGGGTTGGGCAGGAGCCGGGGTCAGCGCACCGGTCGCCACCACTTCGTTGAGAGCGGAATCGGTGTCGAGGTCACGCTTGAAGCGTTCGGATTGAAATGCCACATCGGTTTCGATTGAGGTTGGCTTTTTTTTCTTGGCTTTTTTCTTTTTGGCGGTTTTTTTCTTCTTTGCCTTTCCCTCGGCACCTTTGTTTTTGTGTTCAAACTCAGTTTTCTTGGTGGCGTGGGCGGCGATAAAGGCTTGAAGGTCAGCTTTAGAAATGGTGGGAGCAGCAGCGCGATCAGACGGAATCGAATTTGCTGCCACTTTTGTCGGTTGGCCGGCGCGCACACTGTACAGACCTGAATCGGCATCCGTGAGAGTGTCTCGGCTCACCGTTTGTCGATTCAAAGGAAGATTCTTGATGACCTCAAAGGCACCGCCGCAGGCGAGCAGGGCGATCAGGGTCCAGGTTTTCCAGTTGTCTTCAAACATGTTCTGAGTGCTCCTTCTTCTATATCCCTAGGGCATGAAATGTGCCGTTCGTGTCCCATTTGATTCAAGCTATCGAAAAGACAAGAAAACTTTGGCTTCTTCGCTTAGAACCAAAATGACCTCTAAATCGTCGAACTCTTAGCCAGGTAGACAAGAGGGAGATTAAAACCTACTCTTTTTAAGGGTTTAGGATTCGGGCGAAGGAGATCAAAATGGGTGCCGAAAATGGGGCCAAACTGCTTAGCCAGGCCATCCTTGGTGGATCTAAAGAGCTTGCCCAGCTTCTCTCTTGGCTGGAGCGCTCCCCGATTTCTGAGGCTTTGTCCCTACCTCAGATCTTGAAGCCTAGCCGAATGGCTTATCGAGTGGGTATCACGGGTCCACCCGGTGCGGGGAAGTCGACTTTGGTTGCGGCGATCATCCGGCAGCTCCGCCAGCTCAATTTGCGGGTTGGCGTTCTCGCCGTAGACCCTTCGAGTCCTTTTTCAAAAGGGGCCGTTCTTGGCGATAGGATTCGCTACGCCGACCACTTTTTAGATGCAAAAGTCTTTATCCGCTCACTGGGTACGCGAGGGAGCTTGGGCGGCTTAAGTCGATCGGCTTTTTTGATGGCCAGAGCCTTTGATGAGTGCGGATTTGACGTGCTACTGATCGAAACAGTGGGCGTAGGGCAGAGTGAATTCGATGTTCTTCATGTGGCAGACTTGGTTACGGTGGTTTTGGTGCCAGAAAGCGGAGATAGCATACAAGCGATGAAGGCCGGGCTTATGGAGATCGCCGATGTCTTTGTGGTCAATAAGGCCGACAGGCCTGGCTCTGAGGCGTTCAGACGAGAGATTGAGTCTTCGATGCTCGACGGAGTGTCGGCGAAATCACCTAAAGTGTTCTCTTGTGTGGCGACGACGGGGCAGGGCACTCAAGAGCTTACGGACCACCTCATAGATCAAAAAGCGAAATTGAAGCCTGAGCTTCGAGTCAGTGAAAATCGTCTTCGTGAAGAGGCTCGGGCCTTGCTGAGATGGCAAGCGGACGAGGATATTGAGAAGCGCCTCAGACAGGTGATAGATCTCGAGACGTTTCGCGCCTTGTTTTGAGCCGCTGACTAGACCTTTGTCGGTAATTTTCGATATCCTGATAGAGAATGATCACCGCACTGGTTGAACCGTCAAGGATTGAAGGCTCAAGCAAGTTGACCCTTGCGGCCCTCGACGAAGAGCGTGCTACGGTTCAACCTATTGTCGAAAACGAGATGGATGCGGGCACTAACGCTTCAGAAGAAGACACAGCCTCCGCCGTGCTTCGACTGGTCCGTTTTTTAGAGCATCAAAATAAACAGTCCCAAGCCAAGAAAGTGCGAGCCGAAGGGAAGCGTAAGGTACGCAATCCATTGGCTTTGGAGCATGCTCTCCGAGCCTACAGGCTACAATCGGAAGGCCTAGGAAGCCTGCGTCAAAGAACCCATCTTATTGATATATCTGCCTAATAATAAAATAATAACGCGTCACGTAAAATATCCCTAAAGTTATAACGCAATGCGACGATAAGCTTCGTGACTGCTGAAACGAAACTGTCTGTGGGCATTTTACCGGTTTTCTAAAGACCTTGATGTGGGCCGTGGGGGCCCCCATCGGGGACTGGAAATAGGAGGGTGCCAACGTGTCATTTCGGATCTCATCTATGAGTGCGGCGTCAGCCGCATCCCGACATCTCGGGAAAGCTCAACAACAAATTGATAAGTCACTTGGGGCGCTGGCCTCGGGTTCGCGGGTTGTTCGCGCAGGCGATGATGCCGCAGGTTTTGCTATCGCCGAGTCGCTGCGTGGGCAACTCGGAGGGACGAAGCAAGCCAAGTTCAATGCGGAATCCGCAGTGAGTTTGGTGCAATCGGCAGAGGGCGGGCTAAATGAACAAAACAACATTCTGATTCGTCTGCGGGAATTGGCTGTGTATTCGGCCTCCGACACCATCGGCAATGAGGAGCGTGAGTTTCTCAATACCGAGTTTCAACAACTCGTCTCGGAGTTTGATCGCATTGCCAAATCGACGCGCTACGGGAACAAGCAACTGCTAACGGGCACAGGCGAAGAATTTGAATTTCAGGTCGGCGCCTTCCAAGGCCCTGAAAACGTCATCAAGTTCACGCTGGATGCGAATACCACGTCGTCGGATATGCAGATCAGTGACCTAGATATAGCGGATCAGGGCAACGCTTCTGATGCACTACAAGATTTAGACGATGCCATTTTGAAAATTTCTGGGGCGCGCTCCACATTTGGAGCTATGCAAAGTCGTCTCGGCTACGCCATCAACACACTCGCGGTGCAAGCTGAAAACCTTGAAGAGGCCAGAGGCCACATCGTCGATGTGGACATGGCAGAAGAAGTCACGAAACTGGCTCAGGCGCAAATTCTTCAGCAGGCGGGGACCTCGGTGATCGCCCAGGCCAACGCGGCTTCTGCGAGGGCCCTGCGGCTTATCGAATAGCTAGTCTTGGCAAGGGCCGACGTAGTCTTGATGTCCGAAAATTGTCACTATACTTTAGAGCAAATACAGGCTGCCTATTGATTCTGGCGCTGAGACTCCAGCTAAGACTAGCTCAGGACTCATCATCCAAAAGACACTTGGCACTCCGATTGAAGTTAAGGATCTAACCAAAGACCGAGGGCATTGGACTCCTCTTTGGGCTTCTTTAGCGACTCAATGGGGTGCACCATTCGACAACTGTTTTCTCACCTTTTTTTAGCCAAGGCCACAATGATGGTGATCTTGGTGAACCTTTGTGTGGCAGATGCTCAAATCGAGTCCCGCAATCAGGTCAGTTTGCTCGAGACTTGTAACCGGCTGGTCCGCCAGCAAACTCTTGAGCTCGCTCTTTTTCAAAGAGCTCCCGAGTTCAACGAGTCTAAGGCTTGCATGGACCATTTGGTCGAGCTTCAATCCCCAATGCGAATTGCTGAATCCAGTCTTTCGATTTCCGATTTTGCGAGCGCAAGCTCGAGCCGAATCTCAGATCGAAAGTGTGGCTGGGGTTGCTGGATCATAGACAGCGTAGATTCATGGTACCTCGGAAGTGTGAAAACTTCTCAAGACTATTATGAGTTGATCAACCCTTATATGCTTCCCGGTGATGTGAAGTTGATTGAAGAAAACTTTGGAGCCATCCCATCGGTGATTGAGGCTCGACTCTTAGGCCTTCGTGATGAGAAGGATGCGATCAAACGCGTCACAGGAATTCTTGAAGATCTCGTGTTAAAAATCTTCGAGGCCAAACTGATCTCCTACCAGATTGACCCGAGTTCTCGAGAGGTTTCCGATCTTAAAAATCAGCTTTCCGAGAGTTTAGGTTCCTGTTTTAAAAAAGTTAAGGAGGCCTCAAACATCGGAGTCTGCGTTGACCAGTTCAAACTTTACGTGACGCTAAAGTTAACCCCTTTTCTTTTGCATCACTACGCCCATAGCTACCTCAAGAACATAAATGCAAAAAAAATGACTGAAGTTTCTAAGATTATATTTGACGAATACAATGCCTGCGTTGTTGAGCAAATCTTGAGTGCAGACAACTACAGGTTCGCAGATAAAAAATCTGTGAGCTGCGCTTTGTCCGGGGGGGCTTTGGCCTTCAATTCGCTGCTTGAAGGCACCATTGATAATCAAATCGTGCTCTACAAAATTGCAATCCCCGGTTTTCGCGACGACATCCTTAAGGAGGTGCGGCAAAAATGCACCCGCAAGGATATTCTGTTTCCCAATCAAAGAGACGCTAAATATTTTAAAATATTGTCTTCGATTTCACCGAACTTTTTTGCCCAGCTGCTAACCAGTTGCCAAGAAAAAGCCACCGAAATTTTCGCAGTCAAGTTTAGCCGATACGCCATCGTCCATGACAAGCTCGTTCAGTCTATGGTTCCTGCCGAAGAACTTGCCGAGTTTGCAGATCGCCTAATAAAGGAGGCGATGTCTGTTTGCCTCGCCAAATTGAAATCTCAGGGCCGAATCGAAAAGGTGGGTGAGTGCGAACTCTACATGAAGGTTTATGGAACCTTCTCCGTCTTCCCCCAGTTAATCAAAAAAGAAGTAAAGGGAATGCTCTCGAATTATGGGTTTTCAGTTGCGAATGATCAAATAGACAAAGTCATTGAGAGTTCCGTTGAGGCGATGAATACGTGCAAAATCAATGCGATTCAGGCTTCAAGTCCTGGTTCAAAGTACGCGTCTGACGCGGCGGCCTCGTTGATTCTCCCTTGTATCAATATCAGTGTGTTGCAACTGGCCGAGGGTCTATCCATGCTATTGATCGACGACTTGCTTGCCAAAAATCCCTACCTGGTCGAGCAGGGAGTGAAGTTCGATCTCAATACGAAAAAGCGTTATGCGGGCCAGTTTAAAAACTGCCTTGAACCTCGTATCCGTGGAATTTCGGAACTTGGTCAATACAGTGCCTCGTTGGGCCAGGCTATTGGATATTGCCAAAACTTGGTGGCCAAAGACGCCGTTGTCGATGTGATATCTATCGTTTTGCAGAAGAATCTTATCGAGTTTGGCTTTGGCCTGAGTGAAATAGAAGAGATTCGGTCGAGCTATGGCAAAGAAAAAGGCAATGTGTTTCAGGCCATCCACCAGGTCCCAAATTTTGATAAACTCATGGCGGAACTGAATGGGCTTGAGCCGCGCTTGGTGACCGGATTGGCTCCACATATTATTTCGGTATTTTTGAACAAGTATATGGGCGAGCAGTTATCTAAAAAACAGATCTCAAAATACGGTCAGTCGTTTCTAGTCACTTTCTTGCGATGCTATCCTTCACGAACTTTGGCTCAATGTGTGGACTTAGTTCTTCAACAATCCGGACCTCCGCTGATTGCGAAGGTGATGTCGACTATGGTCACCCGAGAGTTTGAGCAGGCTATATCGGGATATCTGCCCCTGATTACCATTCAAACTCTGAAGTTAGATCGGGCTGTGAACCATGCGCTCAGTTCAAGCCAGGGTTTGAAGGTGAGTCAAGCGGTCCTTAAGATGGTTCGCAGTAAGGTTCCAATCCTAGAGATTCAAAATCGAACTGAAATTCGCGCGCCTCTGGCCAAGGTTCTGATGTCTGAGCCAGCTATCAACGCCAATCTGATCAATGCCTTAATTGATTTTGAACTTTCTAAGTTTAAAAAAGGGCTAGGGCGAAACCAGCATTTAGAAAGGGGAGTCATTCAAAATCTAGAACTCCGCCGTCTGTACAATTGGAGGAGCTTGGCAGCGACCGAACCTGGCAAGCAGATTCACTTGCGATTGTTGAAGTTGATTGAAGATTTGATTGCGGGTCGAATCCGCAGAATTCCCAAAGCCGATGAAAAAGAACTGGCGGATTTGGCTATGGAAGGATTTAAGCGTTTGATATTTTCGCTGCCAAAGAACTCAAATCAGAATGTGCTTGCCGAAGCCAAGCCTTCTTCTAGGGGCACGACAAAACGAAAACTCTGGGCCGCTCCGGGCGGCAACCGGTAATCAGAAATCAGTTAACAACCGAAAGATATAGATCTCTATAGCCGAACGCTTTGGCAGCGCACGCGCTCAGGATTCGCGTTCTCTTCGAGATCCGTTGGGGTGCTGGATGCAGATGAAATCGTGGCCTGCCAAAGCAAATTCTGATTTTTCGTCGAAGCAAGTGACTCTGGCGCGACAAAATCGAGTGAAACGAGATAAGTCGCGTCTTCGTCTTGAATTTCAATGTTGAATTGATCATTTTCGAGGACCGAGCTTAATTTTCCGACAAGAAAGATTCTGGGAACCCCATCTCCCTCAAGCACGAAGTTGGCATTGAGGGTTGGCTCTGCTCCCGATTCCAGCGACCCACCTAGGACGTAAAAAGAATATGTGTCTGTGGCGCAGTGAATGTTGATCGCGTCAGGAGCCGTTTGGGCCGTGGCCAGCGAGACAAGTGAGAGAATTACAGAAATGAACAATCCATCCTCCTGATGTGACAGTTTTCGCGTCGGTTTAAGCCTACTATCATTTTCTGTGCCAGTAGGCTGGGTAGAGATTTGTCGCCCTCAAGCGGTCTGATAGCCAATTGGAGTGAGTAGAGTAGAGGTACTTAAACGGCCAAGGATTGAGAGGTAGGCGTTGCTCTGCCCATCGGCTAGTCGTAGCTGTAAAAGTTATATTGTGATGAGTGCAAGGATCGGGTAGCGAGTATGGAGTGCGCCTATCTCCAGCCACACGATTCATGTAACGCTTCGCATAATCGATCTGCTACTAGACCTAAGTCGAATTTTTTTTATTCTTGATACTTGGGTAATTCTGAACACAAGACGCGTCGCGTTTTAAACTCGACTAGACCAAGGGCTAAAGTCTCCTAGACCAAAGCCCGAAAGGCTGTGTGAACACGTTGGAGCACTCTCGAAAGAATGCACTAAGGTTCGTTTCAGCAGTCACTGTAAATGAGCTTTATTGTCCTTCCCAAAAGAACTCCAGAACTGAAGGGTCAGTCACCCCTTCAGAACTGGAGGCCTCCAATGACAAACAAATATTAACCCGACAGGGACTGTCCTGTTCAATTCGTCGTTAGCCGGAAGCTGGCTGTGGGCGGATGACTTGGATAGCGGCTCAATGGATTTCTGAGCCACGAACTATAGGAGGCCAAAATGGGCTTAAGGATCAATACAAACGTGGCGTCAATAGGGGCGCAACGAGTTTTAGGAAAGCAACAAGCGAGAGTGGAGCACGCGCAACAGGCACTGGCCTCAGGTTCTCGCATCGTTAAGGCATCAGATGATGCCGCAGGTCTCGCCATCTCAGAAAACATCCGTGGTCAGCTCTCGGGTATTAAGATGGCTCGCAACAACGCTTACAACGCGCAATCGTTGATTCAGGTTTCTGAAGGCGGTTTGAACGAGATCTCTAATATATTAATTCGCTTGCGGGAGCTCGGCGTACAAGCCTCTTCCGATACAGTGAGCGACGTAGAACGATCGTTCTTGGATCAAGAAGCCCAGCAATTGGTTCTTGAGTCAGATCGTATCGCAAAATCAACCCGGTTTGGCCATAAGGCTCTCTTAGACGGAACGGGTGAGGAGCTGGAGTATCACGTCGGACCCTTTGCCGATGAAGAAGAAAACGTGATCAAATACAATATCACTGCCGACGCCACAACAGACAATCTTGGAGTGGATGGGACCTCTATTGCGGACAAAGACGCGGCCCGAGAAACATTAGGTGCGGTCGATGAGGCCCTCGTTAAGATCGGTCAAATGCGCGCTGATTTTGGTGCGGTTCAAAGCCGATTGGGCATCACGACCAGCAACTTGGATATTCAGTACGAAAACCTATCCGCTGCCAAATCTCGAATTTCAGACGCCGACATCGCGTATGAAACTTCAGAGATGACTTCGGCGCAGATTCTTCAGTCGGCTTCGGTTGGAGTGTTGGCGCAAGCGAATCAAAACGGCGCTGCCGCTTTGAAGCTGATCTAAGAAAAGGGGCCCTTATGGGGCCCTTATTTAACAAGTCATTTATATTAGGAATTTAGGGGAAGGGGCTGTCGCCCACAGACACTTCAGTCACTTCTCCCTTAAGCCCGCCCTGGGGTCGTCCCACGCGCCCCCGGGGTTTTTTAGGTGCCAGGTTCCGAATCTGGGTCTTTACGCGTCACAAACAATCCTTCCCTCTAACGCTTCCCAAAACCATAAATTTTTTACAAACAAAATTACAATATGACCCCAATCAAGCGTATGTGCTAACCCAAGTCTTTCGAAACGGTAAATTTTTCGCCTGGGGAGGGGAAATGAAAGCCTTAATTATCGCTCTTGTCGCGCTGGGAGGAATGAGTGTTCAAGCCCACGCATATTCTGATTATGGACGCGGCCATGTTGGGCGCGGTGGTTCGTATTACAATTGGGACAGCTACTACACCGGCCGATGTTTTGAATACACTTCTGGTGGCAGCCGAATTCGTGAGGTCAGCCGTCAAATTTGCCGCGATATTCGCGGTTCCTATTTTGATTGGGACAGCTACTACACGGGCCGGTGTTTTGAATACACTCCTAGTGGGGCACGCATTCAAGAAGTGAGTAAGTCTTTTTGCCGAGGCTCGCAAGGCGCCTACTATGATTGGGACAGCTACTACACAGGCCGGTGCTTTGAATACACGCCTAGCGGAGCCCGGATTCAAGAGGTGAGCAAGGATTACTGTCGCCGCGATCGTGGTTCCTATTATGCATGGGATAGCTACTACACGGGCCGATGTTTTGAATACACGCCGAGCGGAGCACGCATACAAGAAGTGTCTCGCTCATACTGCCGTTAAAATCGCGCAGCTCTAACGTTTGACCTAGAAAATCTTGGGCTGCCTGATGGCGGCCCTTTTTTTTCGATAGCTTCATCGACGCATCAATATTTACGCAACAATAACGCAATGTGACCCGGATTCGGAACCTGGCACCCGAGTTGCAATTTTCGATGAGGTAAATCGGGAGAGCTTCGATGTTGGGATATAAGCGAAATTTGGCTTTGCTTTTTACACTGTTGTGCGTGAGTTCGACATTTGCCGATGGACTCAAGAGCTGTGAAGCGCTCCTTGGCGAGCGGCTCTTTGATCGTAGAAAATCAGCCAAGGATCCAGAACTACAGGCCGATCGCGGCAAATCTGAAAAAATATCCGTCTACCCCAATCAGAAAATGCAAGGCGTGGTTCAAGTCGACCCAGCAAAGAATGCCTATCTTCCAATCTTGGCCGCTTCGGTGCTCAGCTCGGGACCTATTTATTTTAAAAACCTACCGATGCTCAGGGACATTGAATCGTTTTTAGAAATTTTAAAGTTTTTGGGCGCCGAAGTGAGCGTAATCGGAAACCTAACTAAAATTGACCCAAGATCAATCCAAACCAATAAGGCGACTTGTGAATTGGTGCGAACACTTCGGGCCAGCGTGGTGCTTATGGGCCCACTCACAGCGAGGTTCAAAGGCGCAATGGTTGGACTCCCAGGCGGATGCCCTATCGGTTCTCGCCCAATCAACTTTCACATCGAAGGTCTTCGCCGCCTTGGCGCATATGTAGTTGAGTCAGGAGACTCGGTGTCGTCTGGATCTATAGACTCTAGTGGTTTGGTGGGAGCCGAGTATCGCTTGCCGTTCCCGTCGGTGGGTGCCACGCAAAGCTTAGTGATGGCCGCCACTTTGGCCAAAGGCCAAACCATATTAAAAAATGTCGCGCTCGAGCCCGAGGTTGAAGACGTATTTGATTTCTTAAATGCCATGGGCGCCGATGTTCAAAGTGACGGGCGCGGCACAGTGGTGATCAATGGCAAAGCGAGTTTGCCTGGCGGAATCACCTACGAGGCTATTGGTGACCGAATTGAAGCGGCCACCTATATAATGGCGGCGCTTATGTCGCAGTCTGAAATCACAGTGACGGGGTTCACCCCTTCACACATCGAATCCGTTTTGGATACGCTTAGGCAGATGGGAGCCGAGCTCGAAATCGGGGCGGACTACGTAAAAGTCCTTAAGTCGCCTGGCCTTCGCGCCGTCGACATCGTGACCGGGCCTCATCCACAATTTCCAACTGATGCTCAGGCGCAGATTATGGCGCTAATGACTCAAGCCGACGGAACTTCGAGCATCAAAGAGACGGTGTTTGAAAATCGCTTTCAACATGTTCATGAACTGAATAATATGGGCGCGAAAATCAGTGTTGATGGAAAGGTGGCCAAGATAGAAGGCCCGACGCCGCTGCACCCAGCAAAGGTGCGCTGTACGGATCTTAGGGGAGGAGCCGCCCTAATCGCTAGCGCCTTGGTGGCGAACCAAGGGATTGGCCAAGATCCAGTCACTGAACTTTCTGATACTTATTATGTTCATCGCGGTTATTACAGAATTCTCGAAAAACTAAACGCTTTGGGGATTTGCCAAGTTTCGAGAACTCCTTCACTCTAGAGATCGTGAAAATCTTCTTTTACGGATTTAGGTCAATGCTTCCCATCACAACCGGAATCGTTCCATTTGGTGCGGTGATGGGAACAGTTTGTGCAAACGCCCAGCTGAGCCTTTTTCAATCGGTCGCAATGAATTTCATGGTTTTTGCTGGAGCCTCTCAATTGGCAGCGGTGGACCTAATGGGGCAGGGCACGGCGGTCTTGGTGGTTTTGCTTACGGGATTTATCATCAATGCCAGATTTATTTTGTACAGCGCCGCCATGTCGCCGGTGGTTCAAAACTCTCACTGGCTGACCAAGCTGGCCTCGGCCTATTTGTTAACCGATCAGAACTACGCGGTCATGTCAGCTCATCAAGAAAGGCTCAAATCTAACAACGAGAAGGTCGCATTTTATTTTGGCGCTTCGGTTTGCATGGTCTTAGCGTGGCAAAGCTCGGTTGTGGCGGGCTTTGTATTTGGAAACTTTGCGCCCGCCGATTGGGCGCTCGATTACGCCGTGCCGCTCAGTTTTGTGGCGCTCGTTGTGCCGACATTCAAAAGTTACAAATACATTTTGGTGGCGGCATTTTCATCAGTCGCGTCTGTTATGCTCTCGGGGCTTCCGTATAAATTGGGCTTGATCGTGACGGCACTTTTGGCGATCGGGTTTGGGGCCTGGCTCTCGAGGCGAAAGGCCGTCACCACATGATTGATAAAAACTATTTTTGGCTGGTGGTTTTCGGTCTCGCCGCCGGTACGCTTTCCATTCGTGGTTCGATCATTATGCTATCAAGTTGCGTAATAATTCCGAATCGTCTAAAGGAGTTGTTCTCATTTATACCAGCTGCGGTGCTGCCCGCATTGATCGCGCCCATGGTGTTCTTTCATCAGGGTCATGTGAACTGGCTGCTCGGTAAAGAGCGATTTTTCGTTTTGATACTTGCAACCCTAGTTTGCCTATGGTCGCGCAGCATGCTTTTGACAATCGGTTTTGGCTTAACTTTGCTCTTCACGCTGACTCATTATTAATTTCGTTTATTACACTGATCCATCGTTTTGATTTTTTTTATACTTGATTTGCCTGTAGGTTTTGCAGATGGCGTTGGCGGCGCCAAGCCGGGGGGCAATGATGGGGCGATACTCGATACTTGGAATTCTATTTGGGCTGATTCCTTTAACGATGGCAGGGGCCGCGCCGAACATTCCTTTAGAAAAAGACGTCGAGCCGCCGCAGCTCCTCTCACAGACGGGTTTGCTGCAAATAAAAGACGGCGAGATTGAGGCTGCAGAGGGCGTAATAGATTACGACATCATACAGCCCCTTTTTGTGGACTACGCCCAAAAGCAGCGCTTCATTTATGTCCCGCCAAAAACCAAAATTGAATTTTCTGAAGAGGGGCCGTTTTCTTTTCCGATCGGAACTGTCTTGGTTAAGCACTTCAGAATGGAGCTATCAAAAGGGGTTTTTCAGGACCTTGAGACTCGGGTGCTCGTTCGAAAGATGGGTGTTGAGCCTCAAAGCTGGGTTGGGTACACCTATCAGTGGGCTGGCAATGATGCGAATTTAGTCGATGCGACGTCCTCGCCAAAAATCGCGCTCAGTGTAGACGCCAGTGCGCATGGCGGTGCGCGCGAGCAAGTGTTCACCATTCCGAATAGGCGGCAGTGCCTTCAATGTCACAACTCGAGCGTGGGTTATGTACGCAGTTTTCACACTATGCAGCTCAATCGCTTTGTCGGCGGGGTCGATCAGCTTGAGAAGTTTGCCAGCTTAGGACTTTTTAGTGGAGCTCTTCAGCCATCTCAGGTCTACAAAAGGTATTTCAATATTGAAGATGAATCCGCGCCGCTATTTGACCGAGTTAAATCGTATGCCGAGACAAACTGTGCCCATTGTCACAATCCAGATCCGGCGGCGATGTGCAACTTTACCGGGTTAGATTTTCGCTATGCGAGTTTTAGTGTCGACGCGCTAGTGGGTAGCGGTCATTTGGTGCGAGGGTCAAAAGAGCTTAGTGAAATGTACATCCGTATGGATTCTCTTGAGCCTTTTTACCGCATGCCATTTATTGGATCTGTTTTGCGCGATACGGGGGCCCTCGCTGCCTTCGGCAAATGGATCGATAGTATTTTGTGAGTTTCGACAGAGTGTTGCGGCTCGTCCCATATGCGCTGATCGTTAGGAATCAATAAGAAGAGAGAGGTTTCAGTGGCACTCACTAATTCAGTCAACATTGTTGACTGAATTAGTGAGTGAAGAAATCAAGCTAGGCCAAACGAGCTAATCAACTAGGCAAATCAAAAAAATCCAAGTGAACCAAAAGTAACTAGATCGGTTCAATGAACACAGCTGAATCGAAACCTGTGTTTACATAGGACTTACTCGCGTTGGCGTTCATCATCCCGAAAAAGCTTAGGGTTACTGTGCAAGTTTAAATTTTCACTAGGCACATAGAACTTATTTTTATCGGTGTACAGCAGACTGTCTTCACACTCTCGCCCTTTGCCCATAGTGGGGTGAGGTAGGCGCAGCGCCGCCCGGGCCTCTTGGTTGAGGTTGTCATTTTGGCCGGCCTGACTGTCGAGCTCAGCCCCTCTTGAAACGGCATTTTGAAGCTGTTCACGGCTTAAAACGGCGGTATGCACGTCGCGGCCATTTCGAATCTTAGCCGTGGGTTGCTGTAAACCGGTGACCATTTTTTTCTTGTATCCAGTAAACAGACTCTTGAAATAGCCAATTTCATTTTGAGTGCGGAACTCATAGCCAAACTTTTTATAGAGCTGATTCACTTCAGATTGAATCTTATCTAAAGGATTCGATTTAAAAGTCAGCTTTGAGAGCCACGTCGTTTCGACTTCAAATGCACGAGTTAGAAAGTTGCGCACTTTGCTGCGCGAAAGACGCGCCACTAGTTCTGTATGTGAATAGGGCATGAAGAATGACCAAATGCTTAGATCTGAATTTGACAATAGCAATAGCTTGGCCGCAAGCCCTTTGAGGGCGGCGGCCACTTCAGATGTTGAATCGTGCGGTATAGAGGCATTGAAGCTCGCCAGACGGTTCAAGTAGCGCATGTCTTTCTCAAGAGCCGAACTGTTTTGAGAAATTAGCCGATCACGCACAAGCCCCTGCTCCCACGCCGCAAATGCGAGAAGACTCTCAATCAATACGGGCAATAGATCTTGGTGAGTTTGAGCGAACTCCGGATCGTTGACCATTTTTTCAAGCATGGTCACGTTGAATTCAAATCCAAGATTTTGCAAGAGAGCCAAAGTGAACTCAGAGCTCTTTGTGAATCGGCCACTAAGAAGCGCACTTTGGCTGACTTCAACATAACTGCCCGAAGGTTGATAACGCTCTAGACTTCTGATCAGCGTGAGGTTTCCTAAGTTCCATCGGCTTATGAAGGCGCCACCAAAAATACCTTTGTTCATTTGATCAGGGGTAAAGTCATAAACCGTGACCCAGCGCTGAGCGCGGTTCTTGTTCTGAATTCGAGCGGCTAGTTTTTCGGCCTGGCTTGAAACCTCTTCGACAGTGGGTTTGTGCCAATAGACCGTGCGAGACAATAGGGCCTGAGCGTATTGTGAAAACACACCTGTTCCAAATTCAGGGCTTGAAGATTGAGCTGGCAGCTCTCCACGCCGAAACTGGCTAAAGAGCCCGCGAGCTGTTCGAGCTCCCATATCGGTCACAATTCCCTCGGTAGGAGCCAAGAAATCATCTAAGATCGTGGATTTTTCTTTATCGCCCATAAGCATAATTTGAATATTTCGAGTGGCGACGGCTTCGAGAAATTGAGACCTGCGCAGCTGGCGTTCGGGATTCAAGGTTTCTGTGTTGATCGTGAACTCATTGGTCGGCATGATAATAAGACCATTTTCAAAGTCTTCGATCAATTTGTGGTCCATCTCAAGGGCCCGATTGAGGTCCAAGTGCCCTTCGTAAGAGAGATCCCAAATGGTGAGTTCTTGGCCCAAGGCCTTCACTTGATCTTGAACTTGTTTAATCACTTTTCCGTCGGTTTCAGAATTGATCGACCTGAGACCCGGATTTAGTACCACTTGAAGTGTGAGTCTTCCTGCGTAAAACTCAACTAAAGGAGTGGGAAGATGAAGAGCAAAAGGTTCAAGGAAGAACAGATCATAAAGGTTCTTAAACAAGCTGAAGGTGGGG
>JBGSQJ010000183.1:0-5157 GCA_041738165.1 Bdellovibrionales bacterium | reverse complement strand
ACCCGAAGGCCTTCGTCACTCACGCGGCGTCGCTGCATCAGAGTTTCCTCCATTGTGCAATATTCCCTACTGCTGCCTCCCGTAGGAGTCTGGGCCGTGTCTCAGTCCCAGTGTGGCTGGCCGTCCTCTCAGACCAGCTACTGATCGTCGCCTTGGTAGGCCGTTACCCCACCAACTAGCTAATCAGACGCAGACTCATCTTTAGGCGAAAAACCTTTAACCCCTGGAGCCGAAGCTCCTGTGGTCTTATGCGGTATTAGCTGGTCTTTCGACCAGTTATCCCCCACCTAAAGGCAGATTATCTACGTGTTACTCACCCGTGCGCCACTAGTACAATCCCCGAAGGGACTTCCTCGTTCGACTTGCATGTATTAGGCACGCCGCCAGCGTTTGTTCTGAGCCAGAATCAAACTCTTCAATTAAATTTAATAAATTAAATTTAGAAAAAACATTGTTCTAGCGTCATTCACTTACTCTAGCGAGTTTATGAATTTAGCTATCACAGATAAAATTGACCCAAACTGATCGGTTTTAACACCTCTCAGATGGGACCCAAAACCATGATAGTTAGCTATTTAGTTTTCAAAGAACAAAGCGAGAATTGTGATAACTATAGAAATTCATCATTGGGGTCAATGGGATTCATAAAAGATTTTAAAAAAAATCAAAAGAATTTTGGACGGGCCCAAAATGGCCCAAAGTTCGAGCAGATCTGAGGCTCAGCCGCGCCTCAATTGAACTCTGGGGCCTTGGGCGCAAACCCAGGCTCGGGCCGAATCTGCTGAGGAGCGACGAGATCTTCTAACTCGGTCTTTAAAAACAAAAAGGCCGGCGAAAGCCGACCTTTTGGTTTTTGGTGGAGGCAACAGGGATCGAACCTGCGACCTTCTGAATGCAAATCAGATGCTCTCCCAGCTGAGCTATGCCCCCACATCGAAGTTTAAGCAGGCACATAAAATGGCTAATAGTTAAGTGGCGGTCAAGAGAATTAGGCGCTGGCTTTTGGGTTTCGACCGAGCGATTGCATCCACACCCGCTCAGGAGTGATATCAAAGCCCACGGCCTCGGCTCCTTTGAGCACAGAATCAAAGACCTTTCGAAGGATCTCGGTTTCTTCGGGCTGATGAGGGGTGCTGGCCATAGAGTCCTCAATAGCCTCTACAACAGACAATAGATCAGGGGTGGTCACAACCTTGGGGAGCTTGCTCAAATCCAGCCCGCGGCTCGGAGCGGGCTTAAAACCAATCAGGTTTTGGGTGAGCAGAATTTTTTTGCCTGTTTGAAAATTGATCTGCAAAAACGACTGCCCTTCGGAATCTAATCGAGAGATCACTTCATCCACGTCCAAGAGGGCAAAACCAAGCGTCTTACCGTCGGCGCACTGAACGATTTGCAGAGTTCCGTTTGTTGAGCTCGAGGTCCGAAGTCCAGAGCTCTTATGTACAAACTCTTGAATCTGGTTCATCTGCTCGGTTTTTAGGGCCTCATCTGGCGAGTGACTCAAGTGTCCTCCATCATGCATCGCTCGATTAACCAATCGACCCCTGATGGCTAAGACTTGAGGACCCAGTTGATTTTTTGGCGCTTCGGCCTGTATCAATCAGGGGCGCCCTTTGAATTTCAGCATCACTTCGAGACAAGAGCCCCAAAACATGGGAAAAGGTGTATAACCTTTTTCCGCGACTGTTGCATAAAGGAGTCACACCGTGCTGGTAAATAGATGGCAAGCCCCCGTGCTTCCCACTCGTCAACAAATGGCCCTCATGCTTGAAAGCGAAGGCCTAGAGCCTGTTTTGGAAACTCTTCCCGCAGGTACTTCGATGGTCGATCACCGCCATCCATTTGATGAGGTTCGAATCGTCGTTTCGGGGCAAATGCACTTGGACATTGCGGGCAATAAAATGCTTTTGCGGGCGGGTGATCGCGTGATGATTCCGGCCAATACCAAGCACTCTAAAAAAGCCGATGGGACCGAAGAATGCGTGTGCCTTTACGCCTTAAAGGCCGACTGATTCAGGGGCGCTGATTGACTCGGCGGCGCTCGAGGGTCCAACGAAGTTTGAATTAGTCACTTTTCCCTTCACCCTTCATCCAGGCCAAATACTGACGAATAGTTTTTTCGAAGCCGCGATCAACGGGCTCATAAAATTTCAGAGACTCAATTTCTTGCGGCAAAAAGGTCATCTTCTTCCAGCCCGTTGGTCCGTCATGGGCATACTGATAATTTTCACCATGGCCAAACTGCCGACTCAACTGAGTTTGTGAAGATCGTAGAGCCAGCGGAATTGGCAAGGTGCCCGTCTTTTCGACCAGGGCCTGGGCCGTCTTGATTGCGGTGTAGGAAGCATTGGATTTGGGAGCCGAGCTAAGAAACGTCGTAACTTGGGCCAAACAGATTGCCGCCTCGGGCATACCCACGAGCTCCACAGCCTGAAGCCCGGCTACCGCGAGCGGGAGCCCGCGTGGGTCAGCATTCCCAATATCTTCAGAGGCCAAAATGACGAGCCTGCGAGCCAAAAAGACGGGGTCTTCACCCCCAGCCAACATTCTAGCTAAGTAATAGATGGCGGCATCTGGGTCGCTGCCCCTTACACTTTTTATGAACGCTGAAATGGTGTCGTAGTGTTCATCGCGGTTTTTGTCGTAGCGAACAGGCGCCACCTGATCTTCAACTTTTGGCCAATCGCTTAGCTCAAGGGGGCGACCGAGCTCGCGAACGATGAGGTCTATATTTTCGAGCATCGAGAGCAGCCGACGACCGTCCCCGTCTGCCGATATCAGCAAGGCTTGCTGAACCTCAGCGCTCATGGCCTGCTCGCGCGAAAGCTCGAGAGCTTTGAGGCCACGTTCTAAAATTCCACTCAAAGATTCTGGCACCAAAGATTTGAGTCGAATCACCTTGGAGCGTGATAGCAGCGCCGAATTGAGTTCGTAGCTTGGATTTTCTGTGGTCGCACCAATCAAAATAAAATCGCCTTTTTCGCAAAAAGGCAAAAGCACGTCCTGCTGAGAACGGTTGAGCCGGTGAATTTCATCAATAAACACAATCGTGTGACCAAAACCTTGAATCTTTCGTTCGTGGGCTAATCGGCCCTGCTCACGCAGCTCTTTCGCCCCGGCCGCTACAGCATTGAGCGAAATAAGCTGAAAACCCGAAGCCCTGGCCACAAGGTTGGCCAGAGTGGTTTTGCCGCAACCAGGAGGTCCCCAAAAGATCAAATTGGGCATCCGGCTTGGCTGAGCCAAAATCGCCTTGAGCGCGGCAATGGCCGGCGCCTGCCCTGAAAATTCATCTAAAGATTTTGGTCTTAGCCGCTCGGCAAGAGGCTGAGAGGTCGAGGACCCTGTTCCCATTTGCGCTTCGAAGAGATCCATAGTGCATAGGTCTAGCCAATGGTCGAGTGAAAGACAAGCCTGGCTCTTGGCTTGAAGCTCTGCTGAGGTCTAAAATGAAACAGGATCATCAGCAAAAGGAATTCAGCATGATTAACCAAAGATATTTTCGCTCCCTGTTGTTTTTGACTTTGGCATTCGGAGTTTTTGGGTCTTCTGGTTGCGGAAAAAATGAGGACAGAAGCAAAGAAGTTGAATTGAGCCTTGAACCTGAAACCCCGCAGGTTTACCCGTTCAAGGGTAAAAAAGGCGAAAACGAGGTCGCGGCACCCTGGGTTCGCTTTCAAATCAAACTTCACAACATCAGCGATGAGAGCGTGTTTATTCAAGCGGTCTCGTCTGATATTTCAATTGCGGGAGCCGATGGAACGCTCTACTCACTCAACGATGTCGATTTGCTCCCTTCGACCAACAATTACTCCACTGACACACTCACCTGTACCTATGATGATTACGGTACATACACGGCGGGGTCAGATACTTATCTGAAGACCTCGGCGAACTTATCTTCAACTGCGGGCTGCAGTACAATTACTGAACAGTTTTATCTGGGCGGGTTACCTAAGAATGACTCGATCACGAGTTATCGCTACAAGATTACTGCCACTGTTTACGGCACCTTTATTACAAGCGCGGGCGAGTTTGGTGAACGATTTATCAAATCGCTCACCTTTTACACTCAGTAAATGCTCCGACTACAAACTAGATGTTCGAAGATCTGATTCGGATGGGCTCAATATTCTTGGCGTCAGAAAAATCAAGAGTTCGTTTTTAGATCTCGATGTGCTTTTACTTTTAAAGAGCCAACCAATCACTGGAAGGTTCTTTAAACCTGGCACTCCTGTGTTCGACTGCAGCTCATCACTCGAGTAAATACCGCCTATCACTGCCGTTTGACCGTTGCGCACTAAAATTCGAGTGGTCGCGGCGCGTTTTCGAACCGCGCGAGCTTTGAGTTCTAAGTCCACTTCAGGACCTAAAAATTCACGCTTCACATCTAAGTCCATAATGACCCCGCCATCGGCCGTGATTTGCGGAGTGACCGAAAGTTCTAGCGCAAATGGAGTGCGTTTTTCCGATTTAGAAACAGTATTGGTAGACCCCGTAACCGTGGTGATCACAGAAACGTTCTCGTCTGACTGGGTGATGGTGGATTTTTGTCTGTTCATACTGGAAATTCGAGGAGCCGAAATCACTTTGGCCGTTTCGTCGACTTCGGCGAGCGCTAAGGCAGCCGTTAGGTCTCCGAAAAAGTCGAGAGCTCCCACACTCAACCCCAAACTCATAGGACTCGCCTTTAAGAACTCGTTGCTCACACTTCGGCCAGCAGCACTTGGGGTCAAATCGATCGGGGCCCCATTCGGACCGCCAGATGCAGAGAGATTGAGCGCTGAGCCGCTCATCGACCAATTCACACCGATCGACCGATTGAAACTCTCAATGGCTTCAACAATCTTGGCCTCAATCGACACTTGGGCTGGAGGAATATCAAGAGTCTTCACGAGAGTTTTGACCCGCTCAACCACTTCGGGTAGATCGGTCACGATCAGGGTGTTGGTGCGTTGATCCGCCGCAATTTTGCCATCTTTGGTTAAAAACGGACTTAAGTTTTTAACCAGGTCGTCCATCAAAGCGTAATTCACCGGGATCACCTGTACGACCGGCGGTTCGATTCGTTTTTGACTTTCTAGCACTCTTTCAGTGGCTTCGGCCTCTTTTTGTAAAAGATCGAGGGTGCTGATTCTCAAAACTCGTCCCTGCCTG
>JBGSQJ010000066.1:0-9243 GCA_041738165.1 Bdellovibrionales bacterium | reverse complement strand
CCACCTTCAGCTTGTTTAAGAACCTTTATGATCTGTTCTTCCTTGAACCTTTTGCTCTTCATCTTCCCACTCCTTTAGTTGAGTTTTACGCAGGAAGACTCACACTTCAAGTGGTACTAAATCCGGGTCTCAGGTCGCGATATGCCCCTTCGAGTTTTTCGATTTTGAAAGTTAAGCTGGCATTGGTGGCCATATTCAAACACGGGATTTCAATCGTTGTAGATTCGGCCAGCGCTGCAATGATGATTGATCGATTGTTTTCATTTAGCGGGAGGATGCAGGATTGTTCCGGTGAAAAGCCATGGTAGCTCCTTCTTCGTCTTTAATTGCGGCACTCCCTGCAACAAGCGTTGAATCCGTCCTTGGATTTGCGTGTGATCCCAAAGCAACTGACGTGCAAGGTTCGCTTGCACGAGTTGCAGACTTTAAAATCTTGTGACTGTGTTTGTGGCTGCACACCTGAATTCTACCAAGAGATCACTGCGAACGAATCATCCGGCGATCTTTTTGGCCGCCTCAGGCTGCCAAACCGCATCGCTGTAGTTGGTGCTATCTCTCATGTAGCCATTGGTTACGCGTAGATCAGCATGACCTGCGGCCAACCGAATATCATTCAGACTATACTTCTGAGCGTTCACAGCGTTAGTGATAAAGGTGTGACGACAGTCATGGATAAAGTAATCAAGCTTTTGCTTTTTCCAAAATGCTCTAACTTTACGAGTGTAATCGGATGGGCACATGGGAACTATTTTTTGAATCAATTCATAAGCCTGTTCGGGTGACGAATTCCAATAAGGTACTTTACGGGCCATACGACCCTTTGTGGGGCCCAAAATTAGCTTGCCTTGGCGAGTATATCGGAGGAGTTGCTTGTCGATTTGCAAGAAGTCTTTTCTAACACAACCGAGCCGATCAGATAACCCCATGGCTTCGCTTCTGCGTAATCCAAAATGATAGCAAAGAAGAAATACCGATTTTAGCTCGGCAGGAATTGCTCTTTGAATTTTTTGAAAGTCCAATTCATTGATGTAGCTGGGAGGGCGCCCTAACTCGTCAGTGGACCACTCATCTTTGATTTTCTTCATTCGAGCTCTAGAGATGGGCGTGAAGACCATCATTGGAACTTCATCTGGTCTTTTCTTGTGGAGAAACTTCATGAATCTATTCGATACACCCACAATTTGTTTCAGCGTACTTGGACTTCGTTTTTTCTCAAGAAGGTAGTTGCACCATTCCGCTTGAAAGTGACGGTGCCAGTTGACGGGATTGGGATCTCGCTTAATAAAAAAATCTAAGAAGTGGCGGCGAAGATGCGAGTACCGCTGTTTCACAATTCCCTTGGTCGGAATCTCCGCATCCAATTGTTCATAAAATTCTTGCAGTAATTGTTTGGAAATAAAAGCTGACTCAATTTTAAATCGATCCCGCATCCGCTGTTCACGGTCTTGATTAAAGTTGAGTCGAGTGATCAGTTTTTCCAATTCTTCTTTTTGAAGATGGCCGTAGATTTTTCGAGGGAGTCGTTGGAAGGTTTTCTTTCCCGTGGCGGTGATTTTGATATTCCGCTTAATATAGAAAACGCCACCTTCATCAGTGATCATCCACCTATATTTGCGATCTGACTGAAGCCATTTAAGGTTCAGAGCGCGTACAGCTTTTTCGAGTTGAGATTCGTCGATCATACCGTTACCCCTTTCGGAAGTTAGCGGTATAAACACAAGTCACTCTTGGATTTTGCCGTCAGAGGCAGAAAATCAACTTTCGTCTACCAGAACGTCAGGAGTCGTGGGAGTTTTAAAAGACCAATAAAATTAATAACTTAAGTGGTGCGCGCGAATGGACTTGAACCATCATGCCCTTGCGGGCGCCAGCCCCTCAAGCTGGTGCGTCTGCCAATTTCGCCACGCGCGCATGTGTCTCATATCTTGGCATCTTGGTTACCAAAATCGAGCAATTTCCGTATACCAATTTTTAGTCTAAGTTATTAACTCCTTTATCTTTCCCGCACGAGCGACATAAATCCCTCAAGCTGGTGCGTTTACCAATTTCGCCACCTGGGGAGATGGAAATAGAGAACAATAGTTAAAAAACTTCTGCGATTTATTGTCAACCCCCGAGCCACCCGCATTAACCGATAAAGGGCCTAGGTGGTGTCTTTTTAAGCAAGCAGGCTAGGATGGCCAGCTAAAAGTGCCGGGCCCCAGCGTCGGGGAGCAGGAAGCTCCCTGGGGGTTTAATAGCCAAAACGAGGGGGAACCAAAAATGCTAGAGGCCGGATTGATTTATGGGTTTGGAGCTCTCATGATTCTCAACCTAGTCGCCACCGTCATTTACTTGCATGGATTTAGACAGTCTCTCGAAACGGTCAAAGCCGTTTTTCGTAAAGCTCGCTAAGCACTGTTTCGCTTAAATAAACGACTCGACAATCGAATTCCTAAGAAAATGACCACTAGTTCTAAAAGATAAATCGGCCCAGAGTGGGAGCGAGAGCCATGCAGCGGCGCCGCATCAACCTGTCTAGCGCAGGCGCCCAAAATGCCATAGGTTTCGCTTTCATTCGGGTAAAGATAAACCACACCGTTTTTGTCATCTTGTGAAAGATATTTTGGCGAAGCCCCCCAGTTATGGGACTCGTAAGTCATCACAGAAGCGGCATCACCGCTGTGGTGAAGGCCAATGGCGTGCCCCATTTCATGGGCGATCAAACCCACAAGTCCCTCATAATAGTAGCCGCCTGGTATGAGAGTTGTCCCGTTGAGTGTAATTTTTGAACCCGTCTCGCTTGGATTGGGCGTGGTCACGCCAGAAGCGGCGCTCATTCCCAGCGGAAGGCAGCCGATCAAAATCTCGCCTGGATCGGCGTGGCCCGAGATCGATCGGCCCACCTCTATTCCGCGCTCCAGGCGGAGCCGACTTTCGCTCACTGTGTTCCAATAGCGTTTGAGTACGTCATCTATGGCCGTGTTCAATTCGTCATCCGACATACTGTTGGCCCGGCACGCGCCCGAGGCAATGTTCACCTTTGTGGTTGAAGGCGTCGCGAGTCTGTAGTCTTGGGAAATCAAGAGAAAGGCCGCTGCGGGCTTTGAAAGTAGAAAGATTGCTGCGAGAGCCGCCATTATATAATTCATATATTGGCCCCAATTCCGATTTGCAGCGTGTACATGCGCTTTTGTTTGTCGAGTGGCTCAAAGGTGAAGATCTCACCAAACAAGCGATAGTTTTTAAAAAACTCTCCTGGAGTGCCTTCACTAAAATACCATTCGGTGCCGAGATTGACCGATGAAGTGTATGAGGTTTTTGTCTTTCCAGGTTTGTACGCTGTAGAGGTGCCCGACGTGCCATTGGGAACACTCACGGTTCCGCCGTCGCCCTTGGTTTTTTTAATAAAGTTTCCAATTCCTGCGCGAAGCTTCCATGAACCCTGGGCCGAGAGTGAGTAGACAAAGTCATAGAGCAAGTAGAAAGTTTCGATTTTAGGCTTGCCGCCGTAGTGATCTTTTGTCGAAACCTGATTGAGAATGTAGCCAAGCTCCGGCGCAAACTGCCAAGTCTCGTTTATGTCAAAGTGCGGGCCTAGGCTCAACCCTGGAGAAATCGGGTCGGCTTGTTCTTTGCCGTTTTGTTTTTGCACTTTGTCTTGAGGCTGCGACAAGTTAAGAGCAATAGTTGCGGCCATCGCCCGTGTTTCAATCAGTCCTAAAAATAAGAGGGAGACTAGAAAAATATTCATTTCGTTCAACATCAAGAATACCGCTTGAGGCACGGGAGTTTCTACTCAAACTCAGTTCAGATGCGGGGAACTAGACAATGGCCGCCCTTTATCGATAGAGTCCGCCAAAAGAATTTTATGCAAACAGATCAGCTTGAATTCAGTTATCCCGAAAGTCTTGTCGCCACCGAGCCATCGCGGCCGACCCGCGTGCTTTGGTCGGGGTCCATTCAAGGGCTTCAAGAGATCACGATTGGTGATTTAGTTGAGCAGAGGATTGCGCCCGGAGATCTTTTGGTGATCAACGACACCAAAGTCATACCGGCTAGAGTGTTTGCGGAGTCGGGCGAGGAGATTCTTTTTTTAAAGCCTTCAGATGGCTCGAATTTTCAGATTGGAGCTCAAAGGTGGGAAGTGCTCTTTGCGGCAAGGTCACACAAGACCGGTGATGAGCTGAAATTGCCAGGTCAAATCAAAGCTCGCCTAGAGTCCAAGGGGCTACCGCAGACTCTTAACCTCAATCAAAGCGTGAGTGAAGATTACTTTTTTAAAAACGGCGAAATGGCACTTCCCCCGTATATCCAACAGGCCCGAGGGCACAGGCATCAAAGTCCAAAAGATGACGATTGGTATCGCACAAAATGGGAGGCTTTCGCGGGGTCAGTTGCGGCGCCTACGGCTAGCCTACATTTTATCTTGAGCGATTTAGATCGAGCGCGAAGCCGGGGAGTGCGTGTTGAGCCATTGACTTTGCATGTGGGGGCAGGAACTTTTTTGCCCGTGCGTTCAGAAGTTTTGAGTGATCACAAAATGCATTTCGAGAGCTATTCGATTTCAGAAAGTCTTGTAGAAGCCATCCATGAATGCCGCGCTAAGGGCGGGCGCGTGTGGGCCCTCGGCACCACAGTCACTCGGGCTCTTGAGGCATGGGCTCAAACAGGCGAAAAACGCGGCCAAACGGATTTGCTGATCTATCCACCCTATGAATTTCAAGTGGTGGGTGGACTACTAACGAACTTCCATCAGCCCAGATCGACTCTGCTAGCGCTCGTTATGGCTTTTGCAGGCATTGAACAAGTGCGCGAAGCCTACAACTGGGCTATAGACAAAGAGTTCCGTCTTTTTTCTTATGGAGATTTAAGCGCGTGGATCAAGTAGGTCATTTTGAAGTGAAAGCCACAGTGGGCGAGGCCAGGGCCGCGCGGCTCGTGACCCATCACGGGGAGATTGAAACTCCCGTGTTCATGCCAGTGGGCACAAAGGCCACCGTCAAGGGAATGCTCCCAGAAGAGCTTGTCGATATTGGTGCCCAGATCGTGCTCGGCAACACCTATCACCTGCATTTGCGCCCGGGTGAAAAAACGATTCAAAAACTCGGTGGTCTTCATAAATTTATGAATTGGAAAAAACCAATTCTAACCGACAGCGGCGGCTTTCAAGTTTTTTCGCTCTCGAAGCTCTCGCGTATCGAAGAAAAAGGTGTCGAGTTTCGCTCGCATCTGGATGGCGCGAAGTATTTTATTAGTCCCGAATCGAGCATGCAGATTCAGATGGATTTGGGCTCAGACATCATCATGGCGTTTGATGAGTGTCTCAAATATCCGGCGACTCCTGATGAGGTCATAAAATCGATGGACCTTACGCACCGGTGGCTTATTCGCTCCAAAAACGCGATGACTCGAAACGAGAGCCTGCTTTTTGGAATCGTTCAGGGCGGCCTCGATCTTGCGCCACGCCTTGAGAGCTTAGAGCAAGTCACATCGGTTGACCTGCCGGGTTATGCACTTGGTGGATTCAGCGTGGGTGAGCCCATTGAGCTCATGCACGATTTGGTTCGGCAAGTGGGGCCTAAAATGCCAAAGCAAAAACCTCGCTATCTGATGGGGGTCGGAACGCCCCTCGATTTGGTGCTTGCGGTCGACTCAGGCATGGACATGTTTGATTGCGTGATGCCTACGCGTGTGGCTCGAAACGGAACCTTGTTCACTTGGTCGGGTAAAGTTTCGATCAAGAGGTCCGAGTATCGCGAAGACAGCTCGCCCTTAGATCCCGAATGTGATTGCTACACCTGCCAGAATTACTCAAAAGCCTATCTTCGCCATTTGTTCTTGAGCGGTGAAATACTATCGAGCCGCCTCAACACCATCCACAATCTTCATTTTTACCTGACCCTTATGAAGCGTATGCGGATGCATATTCTGGAGGGCAGCTGGGAAGCTTTTCGAAACGACTGCTTGACGCGATTCGTAAAGTCGGTGGAATCTTGATTTTCTGAGGAGCGAATGGTCATTAGTGAGACTCTCTTTTAAGTCTTACATCGGAGGCCATAAAATGTTTTCTTCACTGGCATGGGCTCAGGCAGCGGCCGCAGGCAAACCTTCTCTTTTAGAGCAGTTTTTCCCGTTCATCTTTATCATCCTGATTTTCTTTTTCTTGGTTTGGAGGCCCCAGCAAAAAAGGGCCCAAGAGCAAAAGTCTTTTCGCGAGAAACTCAAGCGTGGGGATTCGGTTTTGACATCAGGTGGGATTCTGGGGACCATTGAAGGTCTGACAGATCAGTTTGTGACTTTGCAAATAGCGAATGGAGTAAAGGTCAAAGTTCTCCGTTCAGCAGTCGCGTCTAGTGTAAATGAGGAGAATGAAAAGAAATGACCGAAAACATTAAAGTACGAACCTTGCTCGTTCTTGCCTTCGTTGTTTTTTCAACGCTCTACTTGCTTCCGAACTTTGCTAAGCTGCCCGAAGGCTGGTGGTTTCCTAAAAAACCTTTAAATTACGGATTAGATATCCAAGGCGGGGCGCATCTGGTTTATGGCGTCGATGTTAAGGGCGTTTTGCAAGAGCGAACTGAGAGAACAGCTCGAGCCATTATGCAGGAACTCAAAGATGAGGGCGTAGAACCTGAATATGTGAAGCCCAATGAAGCCAAAGACCAAATCGTGATGCGCTTTAAAGACGAAGCGTCGACAGAGCGAGCGAAAAAGCTGATCGACGATCGCTACGCCAGCACGCTTCAAGTGATTACGAACTCGGGCGTTGACATTGAGCTGCGCTATTTTGACGCTGTCGTCGACACCTACAGCAAGCAAGTCATTGGCCAGGCGATCGAGGTGATTCGAAATCGCGTTGACGAGTTCGGTGTGGCTGAGCCTGTTATTGCCGCGCAAGGCTCCGACCGAATATTGGTTCAACTTCCAGGTTTGACAGATCCCGCGCGCGCCAAAGAATTGATCAACAAGACAGCGCGCCTTGTATTCCGGTTGGTCGATGAAGAAGCCGACGCGGCGCAAGTGGCCGCTTGGGTGAGTGAAGCCGAGAAAGAAAAAGGAATTTCTCTTGGTAAAGATGGGATTTCATACAATGCGTACGTGAACCAAATCAATGAGGCTTTAAAAGACAAGCTTCCCCCGTCTCGAATGGTCGCGTTTGAAAAAGCTCCCCAAGCCGTTTCTCTTGAAGCGGGTAAGATTCCGTTGCTCCTTAAAACGGACGCCGATATTTCTGGGGACCTGTTAGAAGATGCGTTTGTCTCTTTCGGTCAATATGGCGAACCTAAAGTGAGCTTTCGTTTTGGTACGGAAGGTCGCGGTCTATTTGGCGAAATGACTGGCAAAAATGTCGGCAAACGCCTAGCGATTGTTCTCGATCAAGTTGTTTACTCTGCGCCCAATATCAATGAGCGCATCGACGGTGAAGGGCAAATCTCCCTGGGCTCTCGAAATTTTGAGGAAGCTCAAAAAGAAGGGCAATTGATCGCTACGGCACTTCGTGCGGGGGCGTTGCCTGCGGCCCTTCAGCAATTAGAAGAGCGAAGCGTTGGGCCTTCACTTGGCGCCGATTCGATTGCCAAGGGTAAGCTCGCCGGTGTGGTCGGCCTCGTTCTCGTGGTTGTGTTCATTACCTTTTATTACAAAACCGCTGGAGCCATTGCTTCAATATGTTTGGCGCTCAACATTGCCGGTCTTATGGCGATCTTAAGTGCGCTCGGTGCGACTCTGACCCTGCCCGGTATCGCTGGGATCAGTTTGACCATGGGTATGGCGGTGGACGCGAATGTGATTATTTTTGAGCGTATCAAAGAGGAATTGAGAAAGGGAACGGCACTTAGGGCCGCTATTCGTGATGGCTTCAGCCATGCTTGGTCAGCCATCTTTGATGCCAACGTCACGACCGCGATTGCCGCGGCGATTTTGATTTACTTCGGTTCAGGCCCTGTGCGTGGATTCGGCGTCACTTTGATTGCCGGCATTGTCACAACGATCATCACAGCTGTTTTTATGACTCACTATATGATGGATTTGTTACTTGTGACTTTTAAAATCAAAAAGATTTCAATCTAGATTTTTTGAAAAGATAAGGACTTTGGAATGACAAAAAGTGATCAAAAAGAAAAATACGATTGGGGTCGATACGACTTTTTAGGAATCGCGAAGTACATCACCGCAGGTTCGGTGGTAGTCACGATTCTCGCCTTCGGCATCATTGTAGCCAAAGGTTTAAACTTTGGCGTCGACTTTGCCGGCGGAATTGAAGTCCAGACGCTTTTCACCGAGGTCGTGGACGCGGGCGAAGTTCGAAAATTCATGGAGACGTTGGGTTTTAAGAACGCCAACGTTCAGCGTTTGGGCGATGGCAAAGAGTACCTGCTTCGGGTCGAAGCCGCGTCTGACGTGTCAGATAAAGAGGCCAACGCTTTTATCACAAAAACTGTAGAAACAATTAAGACAGGGTTGACCGAAACATTTAGCGCTCAGGGCGCCGAAGTGCGAAGGGTGGACACCGTTGGACCTCAGGTCGGCGCTGAACTTAAGCGCAACGGAATGCTCGCAGGCTTTTATTGCTTACTTTTAATTTTGATTTATGTGGGTCTTCGTTTTGACTATCGCTATGCGCCTGGCGCCGTCTTTTGCCTCTTTCATGATGGCGTGATCACGCTTGGGGTCTATTCGCTATTCAATTGGGAGTTCACCACGCAAACTCTTGCGGCGATTTTGACTATTATTGGATACTCACTCAATGACACCATTGTGATTTTTGACCGAATTCGTGAAAATCAAGGTCTGTATCGAGATAAAACTTTGTATTGGATTTCGAACAGATCGATCAATGAAACTCTCTCGCGTACGATTTTGACTTACATCACGACGTATATGACTGTGGCGGCGATGTTCTTTTTGGCCGATGGAGTGATTCATGAGTTTGCTAGAGCGATGTTGATTGGGATGTTTCTCGGCGCTTATTCTACCGTCTATGTGGCCACACCGCTTATGCTGTTGGCAGACAGGTATCAGAATTATAAAAAGGCAAAGCTTCAGGCAGCGTGAGTGTGAGCGAGGCAAATGGCTCGGCACTGGTGTTGCTATCGGCCGGGCTTGACTCGGCTTTCAATCTTTATCGAGCGCATGCGGACGACCGCGCAAGGCTGGCTCTCACAATCGACTATGGGCAGTTGGCCTCTGAGAGAGAACTTCGGGCTGCCAAGGCACTCACAGAAGATTTGAAAGTTGAGCACAAGGTGGTGAGCCTAATTT
>JBGSQJ010000032.1:0-4188 GCA_041738165.1 Bdellovibrionales bacterium | reverse complement strand
TCAGGCACCCATTCAATTGAACAAAGATCTTTTGTTTTCACGGGCTTTGACGAGCGAGGAGTTTACCGAACTCGACGAAATCCGCGCGAAGCTCTTAGTCAGATCTAATGAGGGAGAAATCGATCTCAAATATTGCCGTGGGGGATTGTTGGACATTGAATTTTCAACTCAAGTGGCTCACCTCAACGCTCAGTCAGGCACCACCGCAACCCAGACAAATGAAATGATCTCAGAACTCGTCGATATATCAAAAAAATGGGCGGCCGAGGCAAAGAACATCTCCGAAAACTACGGCTTTTTGCGCCGGCTAGAGCAAGCACAAAAGCTTGTCTCGCTTCACCGAGGGCAAATCATTAAAAAATCTTCTGACGAGTTTCAGCAGATCGCCGAGTTACTTAAGCGTGATGCAGATTCTCTCTGGCAAGAACTTGAAGGGCGCACGCAAGAAAGTTCACGAATACTCTCTCAGCTCAAGGCCGATTAAAGTTCACGATCAACGCTGAGTATGACTATTTCGATTCGAGAATTGGCGGCATCTTTCGAATTAGCCGTAAGGGGCCGACTCTCGCCAAAAGCCGCGGCCCCAAGGCGCTCGCCCTCAACATTTTTAGTGAGCATCATATAGCGAAGAAGGTTGACGGCTCGCGACGAAGATAAATCCCAAGTCGAACGAAAGGGGCCGCGCTCGCCGGCTTTCACGTGCCCTTCAATTAACAATTTTCGTTTGGTCTCGACAAGCAAATCGCCTAGACTCTCTATAAACGGCATGGCCGATTCTTGAAACTTATCTGAGTCTTTCGCATAGATCGCCTCAGCCGAAAGAATCAAACGAACACCCCACTCATCCGAAACCAAATCGATCACATATTTGTTTCTTTGCTCTTTCGTCAGTTTAGCTTCGAGGTGAGCCTCGGCTTGATCCATGACGGCGGCCGTTTCGGGTGATTTGTTGCCATATGTGGGAATGGGGGGCTCGATCACTTCGTTGTTTTTTTGGCCCTGTTTCATACTTGGGCCTGATTCACCAAACGCTCCGGCCTTGATGAGATACCGCTTCACTGACTCTTGAAATTCAGTCGATTTCGCCAAATCTTTTTCAGACGTCGCATAAAGAACGACAAAGAAAGCAAACATCAGGGTGACCAAATCGGCATACGAGACGAGCCAACGATCCGCGCTCGAATCGTGCTCTTCTGAACTCACGGTGTGGCCACCGGCTCGGTGTAGGCCCGCATTTTTTGCTCAATGAGGTAAGGGTTTAGGCCCAACACTGTCGCCACAGCGCCCTCTAGTATCATATGTTCAGTTTCAGAGCGAAAACGGACGAGCGACCTTAATCTATTGGCGAGCGGGATGAATATTAGATTCGCAGATCCAACCCCATAGATGGTGGCGACGAAAGCCACGGCAATACCCTTACCGAGCATCGACGTGTCGGCGATATTGGCCATCACACTGATTAGCCCCAGCACGGCCCCGATAATTCCGATGGTCGGCGCGAACCCCCCAGCATCTGACCAAACCTTGGCCGCCGCAAGTTTACGCTTTTCTGTAATATTGATCTCTTCTTGAAACTGCCTGCGAATCACTTCGGGATCAACACCATCAATTAAAAATCGATAGACAGATTTCATAAAGGGATCGGCAAATTTAGTTAGCTCTTTTTCTAGAGCCAAAATGCTCTCTCGGCGCGCCAGTTGAGCGGCCGCAATAATCTGATTGGCCAACAGGCGTCTTTCACCGGTGTCTTCTGAGCGAAATACAAATCGTAGGTAGCGAAGTGCTAGTTCAACATCACTGCGCCGATTTGAAACCATAGTTGCGCCAAAGGTTCCGCCAAATACGATGAGGGCCGCGGCAAACTGAAATAAAGAGGCGAGGTATCCACCCTCAAGCATATTGCCTAGGACAATTCCACCGATTCCGATGATGAGTCCAAGCCACGTCCACAGCTGCATAGTTGACTGCCCCCTTTATGGCCCTAAGTTAAAAGTGACTCAGATTTTTTTCGCGCACATAATTAAGGTCGCTCGTGGTCACTCGAAGTCTTCCACATAAAAAATGCGCCAGTTCTTTAAAAAAGCCCACGGCCGTGTTGGGCCGAGAGTTTAGGAATGCATTCAGCTTCTCGTAACCAATCACAAAGAGTTCTGTTTGCTCGGCGGCAATAGCCGTTGCCGAGCGTGGCTCGTTGTCTACAAACGGCATTTCACCAAAATGCGAGCCCGCTGAAAGCGTGGCCACATCGATGTTGTCCCCAGCCGAGGTACTCTGCTGAATTTTTACCGATCCAAATTTAATAAAAAACATAGCCTTGGCAGGCTCGCCGCGCAAAAAAATCGTCTCGCCGGGCGAAAACGTCACGACCTCACCCAGTTCGCTTACGGCATTCAGATCTCCGGCTGGAAACTGCTTGAACAGATAAATATTCTCTAAGAGCGATCGACTCATCCTTAAATCCTCCACTCGATTGACAAATAGGTTATCACTGATGGGCAAAAGATGAACGACAAAATCTAAACTCGGGTGTATGAATGGAAACTTATGGCAGTACTTATAACTGGAGCAAGCGGGTTTGTTGGTTCGTGGTTGACACGTCGCCTGATTGAGAGTGGCCGCGTGGTAAAGGTTTTACATAGACCTAGTTCAGATCTTTCTCAGCTCAAAGGCCTTTCTTATGTTTCATGCCTCGGGGACATCACCGACCCCCAAAGTTTACCTGCAGCCCTGCTGGACGTAGATACAGTTTTTCATCTTGCGGGAGTTGTGGGCTACACGCCGGCCATGCGTGAACAAATGGAGCGGGTCAACGTAGGCGGAACTCGAAATTTGATAGAGGCATTAAAAAAGACTACGGGTGTTCGGCTTGTGCACATGAGCTCAGTGGTCGCGGTTGGAGCCAGCTTTGATGGCATTCCGTTGAACGAAGAGTCTGAGTTCAACGTGAGTCACCTGGATCTGGGATATTTTGAAACCAAAAGAGCTGCGGAGATTCTCGTCAAGTCGGCGTGTGATTCAGGCCAGCTCAACGCCACTATTGTGAACCCATCTACCATTTATGGGGCCGGCGACATGCTCAAGGGCAGCCGTAAAGCTCAGCTCAAAGTGCTGCAGGGAAGGCTCAAAGTGTTTCCGAAAGGCGGAGTGAGCGTGGTGTCTGTTCACGATGTAGTGAGTGCACTTATCACGGCTGAAACCAAGGGTCGCCTAGGAGAGAGATACATATTGAGCGGAGATAACCTAACCCTCAAAGAAGTCTTTCAGAAAATTGCGGATTGTTCGGGTGTGGCGCCGCCAAGATGGCCGCTCCCTAATTGGTCTATGCATGCGCTCGCCAAAGTGGGCATGATAAGCCGCGAAAATGCTTGGACCGCGACTCTCTTTCATTGGTTTGAGCATAAAAAGGCCATGGCGGAGCTCGGGTTTACCCCCCGGCCGGCGCACGAAGCTATTCGTGAAAGTGTTGAGTGGGCACTGAACAACAAAGAGGCACTCGAATGATTCGTTACCTTCTTATTGCCCTCGGCACCGTTATACTTGTTTTCGCTGCGACTGTTTTTGTATTTTTTTACACTTTACCTAACCCTAAAACGTTAAGTGGCTGCCTCAAAACGTCTCTTTACTCGGTCGATTTGTGCCCCAAACATTCTCGCTACGTGAAGCTCAAAAATATTTCGCATTATTTGATTCATGCGGTGATTGCGGCCGAAGACGGCTCGTTTTACTCGCACAAAGGTTTTGACTGGCATGAAATGAAGCAAAGCTTTGAGCTCAATTGGCGAACCGGCAAAATGCGCCGAGGGGGTTCGACTCTGACTCAGCAACTCGCAAAGAACGTGTACTTGAGCAAAGACAAAAGCTATTGGAGAAAATTGCGCGAGGCCTATTTAGCGGCCGAAATTGAAAAACTCTATTCGAAAGATTTCATTTTAGAAAAATATCTCAATGTCGTGGAATTTGGCCCAAACCTTTATGGGATCGGTCCGGCGGCAGAACATTATTTTCAAAAACCTCCGAGCCTGTTGACCGCGCTCGAATCTGCCTACTTAGCTCATCTTTTGCCGAACCCTAAGGTGTACTCACGCGGCTTTAAGAGAGGGGAGCTTTCTAATTTTTCTAAAAAGATGGTTCAAGTTATCCTGCGAAGAATGGTGAGCTTTGGTAAGCTGTCTCAATCAGCCTATGACT
>JBGSQJ010000025.1:0-8952 GCA_041738165.1 Bdellovibrionales bacterium | reverse complement strand
GCTTCAACGAGCATCGCATTTACAAATTTGACAATGGGGCCTTCGCCTTCAACAGCTTCTTGCTCCACCAATTCGACATTCTGAGCAACGGTGTCGTTACCTGTCGAATGCGACTCAATTTCAGTGATTAAATTGTCAATTTGAGATGTTCCGCCACCATAGTACTTGTCGATGGCCGCTTGAATAGCTGATTCGCCAGCCACAACCACTTCGATTTTGGACCTTGTGAGCAACGCCAAATCATCTTTCACATAGGCATTTGTGGGATCCGCAAAAGCCACGACCAAACTGTTTCCGGCTTTGCTCACCGGAATCACCATATGCTTTTCGCACACTTGCCGATTGAGCGCTCCGATCGCCTCGGGATCGATTTCAAATCCGGTGAGATCTATGGTTGGCAATTCATAGGATTTGCCAAGCAGTTCAACTAGATCGGACTCTTTTACAAATCCAAGTCTAACGATCGAACTCGTTAACCTTCCGCCGTGACTTCGCTGATCACGTCTGGCTTGTTCCATTTGTTCCATATCCACAACTTGATTGGACAAAAGTAGCTCTGCTAGTGCCATCCTGGCTGCCATTGCACATGCCTCACTGTGAGTGGTGACTTCCCATCTATAGATTAGCCGCTGGTGACAAATTTGGTAACTGGACCATGGTCGTGAATGCTGGCCCTGACCTATTCGGCCTTAAGTGTCTTTCTAAAGTCCCCGGTGTAACTTTCTAAATCGAGATCTACATTAAACGCCCACTTGGCCCAAATCACATCGCAGCGGGCCGCGATCTCGACTCCGGTGGTGACCTTCACTTGCGTGTCGAGCGCCTCTTGCACCAACTGACTATTTTTTGCCGACCGGTTGAGATCAAACAAAAAGCCTGGTCGTCTTAAGAAATTTAAGTACGAAAGCTCAGTGATCAATGTGTTGTCGGCCGTTGCGGGGGTACAGTTGACCAAAACCACATTTTCACCCGGCAAGAGTACAATTTTTTCTTGAGGAACAAACTGCACATGCAGACCGAAGAATTTTTGCTGAATCTCTTTGAGCGTGGTTTCGGCCGCCGCTTCTTTGTGATTGGTCAGCAAGAAATTTTTAAACCCGCCCTTAAAAAACGCGGCAACTGTAATGCGCGCCGCTCCCCCAGCTCCAACGACAAAGACTCCGTATTGCGAATCCATGTCGTGTTCCACCTTTATGATGAGCTGCCCAAAACACTCATAAAGAGAACAAAGAGGCCACCAGCCATAACGAGTGCGAATCATTCCGTCGACAACGCCCAACAAAGTGGCCCATGTCGATTGAACTTTCATAGCCGCAAAGGCTTGCGCCCCAATTTGGCTGCTGAGTCGCACATGGTAAAACCCATCGAGGGTCGTCAAGTCTTCAAATTTGTCAGTGGCACCCGCCCAAGACACATACTCGTTTTCGACGCCCTGTTTTTTTAGGTAATCACTGAGCAGCTGATAGCGCTCTTCTTCAACTGTTGGGCTGATCGCGGTCCATCGCTTCATCTTGGCCTTTTAAAATCTCCTTGGCCTTAAGAATGTCGCGTTGGATCTGATTCTTCAAGTCTTGCTGAGAGCTAAATTTCTGTTCATCGCGAATTCTTCCCAGATACTCAACCCGAATTGGGTCAAGGGGTCTGAATTCACCTAAGTTCACATCCAAAATGTGGGTCTCTAGGCGAACTCGCCCGTCCGTCTCGAAAGTGGGATTGACTCCTACGTTGCTGACGCTATCCAAGGTTTGATTTAAAAAATGCGTTCGGGTGGCGTAAACTCCAATTCGTGGAAGTAAAGTCTCATACCCTGAAAGATTAATTGTAGGAGCCGAAAGACCGCGCCCCCGACCCGCCCCCGATTCTATAAAGCCCATCGTGTAGTAGCTGCGGCCGAGCAATTTATTGGCCATAGTGACATCGCCTTGGATTAAGTACTCCCTGACTCGGCGGCTCGATACGGGCCCGGCTTCATCAGTCAGTGGCGGAACATGCAACACTTCTATGCCATGCTTTTCAGCCCAGTTCGCAATTCCCTCTGACCCGAGCGATCGGCCTCGGCCCAATCCAAAATCATATCCGAGCACCATCCGTCGAGGCCTGACTCCATTCGCCACAAAGTCGGTCAAAAATTTTTCAGCCTCAAGCCGTGAAAGTTCCAATGTGAATGGCAAAAGTGCCAAAGCGTCGACATTCAAAATGTCCAACTGCTCGGCTAAATCGTCTCGCCTAAACAGTGGTTGATATTCGACTTCAGGTTTTAGGATTTTGACCGGATGAGGTGAAAATGTAAGCACCGTGTGCGGAGTTGGTCCTTTTTTTAACGCTCGAATCAACTCACGATGACCTAGGTGAAGCCCATCAAAGTTTCCAATTGTCAGCGAACCGCCCGAGGCAATGCGATTGAGCCCTCTTACATCCTGGATACGCTGCATGAAGGCTAAAATGGCCGATTTTTGGCTTTGAACCAATGGATTTTTAATTCCCACTCGATGCTATGCGTTGTCGATAACGGGCGGGTTTTGCATTGATCTATGAACGCACCGTTGATACTGTGCGTCGGATTGTGGCAGAAAGAATAGTTCACCTATTTCAACAGGTTTGGCGGTTTCGGGGATTCGCCATTCGTATCGCCTTTTGTTGGGCGATTGGCGCCGCCCTGCCATTTTTTGATGAGGTCAAACAGTTTGATTTGCGGTTAAGCCTGCGCGGCTCACAAGAATCCACTCTTCCAATCGTGTTGGTCAACTTGGAGCAGAGCGAGTGGAGTCATTGGCATGGCTCAGACGAAAATTGGCTACGCTCACTCAAAGAGTTCAATGTCACCTCCGATTCTTATTTTTGGCGTCCCATGACCTGGCAAAGTTTATTGCAAAAAATCCTCGCACAAAATCCAAGAGTCATCGGCGTGGCGATGCACTTCTCACCGCAGCTGCCTAGGGCCAGTGATGATCTCGAAGCCCTAAAAGATCCTCGAGTGTTGTGGGCCGGCCTATTAGACTCTGAAGGTCGCCCGGTGCTGCCGATTACCGCGAATTCCTATGGATACAATGTCGCGCTCATGGATCTTCGTGAAGACGAAGACCGAATTCTTAGGCGCTTCTCTTCACCGCTCTCGGCCATTCCCCATATGGCCCTGCGTCTGGCCGAAAGCGAGTCAAAAAACTCATTGCGCGAAGCCAACTCATTTTTGGGCGACACGCGCCTCATTAATTTTTTAGGCTCCAAATCTTTTACGAAAATTTCTGCCGTCGACATTTTGCGCGGCCGAATTGAGCCGAATCAGTTCACTAACAAGATCGTAATCATAGGTGCTAACTCCAATGGCCTGCACCGCTTTCGAACGCCGGTTGGTGAGATGAGCCGTGCCCAGGTGATCGCCCATGTTGTCGACAATCTCGTCGAGAAACGTTGGATCGAACGCAGCTCTGTTTGGATGATCAGTCTCTATATGGCCCTCATCGTGATACTTGTGGCCGCAGCCGTGCTGACCTACCCACAATCCGTCGCTTCGGTTTTTTTGATTTGGTTGGCGCTCGGTACCACGGCCCTATCTATCTGGGTCTTTGACACTTGGTTCGTTTGGATCCCTGCCCTTTCTCCGCTCGTGACGATCGCCATCACTTACATTGTGTTTATTAGCTATCAACTCTCACGCAAAGAAAACCAAACCTGGCGGCTCGAACAAGAACGACACCTGCAATCTGAAGTCGAAGCTCTGCGAAACAATTTTGTTAGTCTCATCAGTCATGACCTCAAAACGCCAATTGCCAAGATTCAGGCCATTTGCGATAGGCTCTTAACCGGAACAGTCGACAATGACACTCGAGATGGACTCAGCAACCTTCGTAAAGAAAGCACAGAGCTGCATCGCTACATTCATAGCATTTTGCAAGTTTCAAGGCTCGAAGCCAACCGAACTCCTTTAAGAAAAGAGCCAGTCGATCTCAACGAGATTGTCGAAAAGGTCATAGAAATCTTAAAGCCTTTAGCCGACGACAAAAGGCAGAGCCTACACGTCGATCTGGAGCCTCTGTTTTCTATCGAAATCGACCCGGTTTTGATTCACGAAGTGATACTCAATCTCCTTGAAAATGCGATAAAATACACACCCAACGATGGTTCGATTTCGGTTCAAACCACCGAGGTCAACGATCGCGTTTACTTCTCGGTGCTCGACAACGGGCCAGGCATCTCTAGCGAAGATCAAACTCGAATATTCGAAAAATTCTTTCGGGGAAATGCCCATCAGACGCAAATCAAGGGCACTGGGCTTGGTCTTTATTTGGTGAAATACTTCATTGAACTGCACGGCGGAGAAGTTTACTTGGAAACTGAGCTTGGAAAAGGTACAAAAGTGGGGTTTTGGTTACCCCTACAAGAGTCGGCAGCCGACGAAGGAGATTGAAAATTGGTCAAGTCCACTGTGAGCATTTTGATCGTAGATGATGAGGTCGAACTCAGAAAGTCGGTTCTTTCTGTTTTATCCTCGCACAATCCGGATTTTGATTTTCAAGTCAAAGAGGCCTCGACCGGACAAGAGGCCCTCAATGCGCTAGAACGGCAGTCTTTTGATTTGGTTCTCATGGATGTTCGAATGCCTGAGATGAGCGGACTTGAAGCGTTGGCAGAGATCAAAGCCAAAGACCCCAGAACATTTGTCGTCATCATGACGGCTCACGCCAATCTTCAAGATGCTGTGCAAGCGATTCGAGATGGCGCCTATGACTACATCGAAAAACCTGTCCAGCCCGAGCGCCTCAGCCAAATCATTAAAAAGGCACTAGAGACGCAAGAGATGGTTTCGAGCCTCGCCATCTCAGCGCCGGTTTTAGATGACGACATTGATACAGAGTTTGTGGGCTCGAACCAAAAGATGCGTGAAATTTTTAATTTGATCAATCGCCTGAGTCATGTCGACACCACCGTGTTGATTCGCGGCGAAAATGGCACGGGCAAAGAACTCGTGGCCCGAGCTATTCACTTTAATTCGCCACGAAAACATGGTGAGTTCGTTGCGATCAACTGTGGTGCGATTCCTGAGTCCCTTATGGAGAGTGAGCTTTTTGGACACGAGAAGGGGGCCTTTACAGGAGCGGTCGAGCGAAAAATTGGGAAGTTTCAACTCGCCAACAAGGGCACGATCTTTTTAGACGAGATTGGCGAGCTCAGGCCAGACATGCAGGTTAAACTCCTCAGAGTTTTACAAGAGCGCAAATTCACTCCAGTTGGAAGTCACCGTGAAATTTCATCGAGTGCGCGAGTGATCGCTGCAACCAACCGCAATTTAGAAAAAATGATCGAAGATCACGCCTTTCGCGAAGATCTCTTTTACCGACTCAACGTGATGCCGATCTTTCTACCGCCGCTTCGCGAACGGATCGACGATCTAGAAAATCTTGTGAATTACTTCGTCAAGCGCTTCGCAAAAAAAATGGGTGGCAAAATCACGGGCATGAGCACGGACGCCCTCAACCTGGTTAAAAAATATCGTTGGCCAGGGAACATTAGAGAACTTGAAAACCTGATTGAACGCTGCTTTATCGTCGAGAACGGGACTGAGATTCGTGTGGAGTCTCTGCCTGAAGCGATTAAGCTTGCCGCCGAAAACAACGAGGACCTTGAGCTATCGGGCTCTTACTCTGGACCTTTGGATTTTGATCGATTCAAAGAGCAGACCGAAAAAGAGTTTATTGTGGCAGCGCTCAAAGCCAATCATGGCCGAATCAACCAAACCGTTGCACAGGCCAATATTCCTAAAAATACGCTGCTGAGAAAAATTAAAAAGTACAGCATCAACGTCAAAGAAATCGCAGATTCAGATTAGGGATTGCTCAGCAGGTCTTCAACGGCTTTTAACGCCAGCATTGCTGGCAATTGTTTCATGCAATCGTGTGTTCCTATTGGACATTTTTTCGCGCCATGGGGCCCACAGGGTCGGCAATTTAAGTTTTTCTGAAGAACTATAGCTCGATCATTCCACGGCCTAAACCCCAAATCTAAAGTGGTTGGGCCAAATAAACTGACCGTTGGCAGACCCGCCACACTGGCCGCATGCATCGCCCCGCTGTCATTGCACACCAATGCTGAAGACTGAGCAAAATGCTCGATCAACCCGTAAAGGCTCGTGGTTCCCGCTCGATTGGTGACACCCTTTACTGAGCCCGCGATACGAGCACAGATTTCGGTTTCGTCTGGGCTTCCCACGAGATCCACAACGTAGCCTCGACGAAGCAGTAAATCGGCAAGCTCAGTGAAACCTTGCTCTGTCCAACGCTTCGTTGCCCACACACTTCCAGGAGCTAAACATATTCTGGGAGCAATCGGGACATTTTCAAAAAGCCTCATCGAAGCCCACTCTGGAATCGGCGTTAAGCGCAGATCCACTCGATCATTTCTTTGAAATGGATTTCTCAATTCTTGCAAATCTGGGTCCGAAAACCTTGAAGCCGTGGTGTCGTCAATCGGACAAAGCAAACTCAACTGCCGCAAAGCATCTGGGTAATCCACCGGTCTTACCACTCGTTGGCCATAAGACCACTTGGTCCACCACTTTTCGAAACCCACTTTGACATTTTTTGCCTTGGTTCTCGCCATCCAAAAAGTCGTTCTCACACTCATGTGAGGAACAACCACCGTATCCCAAACTTCACGCTGAATGCTTTTCCAAGAATGATCTCGGGCTGCAGGATCTCGCTTGTTGATTTCAATGACTCGGTCTACGAGATTCAGACGATTCATCAAATCGCCAAGACCCGACCGGCAGGCTACCACCAATTCTGTTTCTGGGGAAACCCTACGAAACTCTTGAATCAAGGGGATGCTAAGTAAGAGGTCTCCAGGGTATGCGGTCTGTACAATGAGGTTTGCCAATCAACTCCCTCAGCCATAGCTTTGACAATGGCTTGCCAATCGAGTTGATCGTAGCACATTGGGGAGCGTCCACAATCTTTCTTCCAGCAGGGGGAGCATGAAGCTTGTGTGAGAATCTTTCGGCCTCTTTCATACAAATCAATTTCAACGGCGCACGTTGGGCCAAACCAAGCGACCACCCACTTTTTCATACCTATGGCCATATGCATTCCAAGACTATCGCCGCTGAAGATAATATCTGCCGCCGCAATGCTAACGATTCCATCCCGAATTCCGGCCGTCGTACTCGACTCAATAACCATCGCGCCAGATTCAAATGCGATTTCGCTATTGCGTTCGGTGTCCTCGTTGCCGCCCATAAGCACAATCGGCATTTTTTTTAAAACTTCATTTCGCCGAATCTCTTCGATCAGCCTCAAATGTCCAGCCACGCTCAACTTCTTAGCTGGCAAAACACCACTACACCCCGTATTGATGCCTAAAATGGGAAGTCCACTCGGCGACCAGACTTTGCGTCGACGCTCTACGGCCTCGTGCTCAGCATTCGACAGCGTGATTTGGTATTCGTCTCTCGTGAATGCTCCTAAAGCCAAGGCTTCATGAACCAGCTGTTGTTCGGTTTTTCTATTCTTCAAAAATTTCATTTCATTCGAAAGCCCCAATTGCCACAATTCGGTGGCCTCAGTGTTGAGTGGCAAGATGGCCCCGAGCCCGTTCGTTGTGAAACCATAGGCTTTATCGACTTGAGTGGATGCAAGAATTCCCGCGGCAACGACTGACTTGTCCACCACAAAGGCCACGTCAAACTTTCGCGCTTTCAATGAAACCAGGTCCTCAGAACTTGTCGTCAGAACCTGATCAATATCGGCAATATTTTCGAGCAATTTTTCGGCTGGAGCTTTGGTCACCCATGTGACGTGACAATTCGGATAGCGACGATGAATGGCTTTGAGCAAACTCGTACTGCGCAAGACAGCGCCTAGTGCCCCTAGATGCACGATCAAAATGCGTTCACTCACCGCGCTATAGGAGCTGCAAGTGAGACGATCACATATTTCGGAGCGAGGGCAAGGTTTGTAGCCTGAAAAATGTCGACAGTCGACTTGTGCCATGATCGTAGTATACTTGGAGTTCGCACTCGAGGTGGATCGAGCTTAACTATTCCCGACCTTTATCTATCGACTTAAGTTTAGCCTTAATCGTGCCGATTTTAATCTTAGACTCAATTCGCACAGGGAACTTGCGATCGTCATCCGTTAGCCAAATAAGAATATCGCCGACAGGTTTGAATACGCCATCCACCGTCACCTCTGGTTTTACAACTAAGGTCGAAAAATCGCCAATGTCGGTTTTGAGCACTTCACGCCTTAGCACGACGCCTTTAAAAACAATATTTTTACCTTCATCCGCCACTCGAAACGCCAAGGTTTTGCCCGGATTAAGCTGAAAAACCCGCAAGTAATAAAGAGCTGTGATCACGTTTTGCGAGTAATCCGGCAGATCCCAATCAATTTTTTTGCTCTGCTCACCCTTGTCTTTTGTGACTTTCTTCTTCCAGTAACTGGCTTTTTTCTTTTTCCAATCAAAGAAAGTGCGAGTTTCAGCCAATTGCTTGGATTCTTTTATTGAAATTTGAAGATTGTGGGGAACCATATTCTCGTAGTCCAAATAGGTCGTGGCTTTGTCATTCACCGTGTAGATTCGAGAGAAAAAGGAGTTGCTCACGGCCGATATTTCAAAATGGTAGGATTTTCGGCCATTCACCTCTGCGAACGGTTTCACTTCGATCTCTATGTCACCAGCCAAAATATTGAAGTACGAAACGGTAAATACGACTTTTTCACCAACGCGAAACGGGTCGACTAGTGGCCTTCGTCCATCAAAACCAACGCTATCTTCTAACTCAGGCTTACGAGGCTCCACCTTCGCACCTTTCTTAACACTCTTTTTCTTAAGTTCGACTTTGCTCTTTTGCTCTTTTGCGGGCTGCACATCAGGCTCTGGTGGAGGTTCAACTGGCCCCGCTTTGATGTCGACCTTATCTTCAAATTCGTCGACTTTCAAAATTTCATCGGCCTGCTC
>JBGSQJ010000436.1:0-3081 GCA_041738165.1 Bdellovibrionales bacterium | reverse complement strand
CAGTGTGGCTGAGTGTACAACGCCGAAAAGGCCAATTCCAAAACTCATAAGCACAACAAAGATGACGAGCAGAGGAACGGTCTCAAGCATCGCCAGGCCGCGCTCGTTTTTCAAAATTAATTTTGCGCGCACGTCATTCATCTTTAGCACCCGTTATCTGTCATCGGGAAGTACCCCGACGCACTGGCTGCGCCATAGGAGGCTCCACCAGAGCTACTTAGTTTACGGATCGCATCCCAGCGAGCCGCGGTAAAATTCAAACATTCTTGTGTCGAAGGTTCTCGCCCTAAATAGGACCCCAAATAGGTCACAAATCCAGATCCGCTGCCGTCACTATCCGGCGCGGTTGAACCAAAAAACGGAACATTGAAATCTAATACCGGTGCGCCAAAGTTAGTTCCGGCCCCCCAGAATTTATTCACGCCCTGGGCCGCCTCTTCGTATTCTTCGATCACTTGGGTGTGATCGCCGAGAGTGGCTTCGGCGTCAATTTGGTACCAACCATTTTTGTACAGCGGCTTCAAAACTGGATTCTCGGTCAACTCTTTATATTTGGCTTGCGCCTGTGAGGCTTGCAGTTCAGGGGTCAGGTTTCCGGCCATATAGTTTCGTGCCGTCGCAAACGTGACATACTGAGTGATCGAAGCCACAGAGAGGGAAAACGACACGACAAAAAGAAGCGATGAAAACCCTAAAATCAGCACAATGGCGAATAAAAAATCGACTGTGATGAGGCCCATTTCGTTTTGCAAATGTGCGCTTGCGTTTTTCATCTAGCGGGCTCCCCGATGATTACGATATGGCGGCCATGTCCACTTGGATGACGAACGGCCCCTTTTGAAGGCGGCGCCCACACTCCGTTTTGCAACATCCCAGCCATTTGTTGCCAGGGCCCACTGACCAATTGTTTGAAAAATTCTTGGTCTTTAAAATAGTTAGCGACTAGGGTCGTAAAACCAAAAAGCAAAACCAAAATCAGAACCGCTTCGGTGATGGCTTGTCCCGCTTGATTCAAAAGGGGCTTTTTCAAAATGCACCCCCGATTTTTAAAAACGTAAGCTGAGTGAACCAACCCAAAAGATAAGCAAACGTATATGGAATTTTTTGTAGCTCTTGAGCTTGCACTTTATGCCGGCTCGAGACCGTGCGAAGTGTGTTGCGCACCAACGTAGGCAGTTGCCTATGAAGGCTCACGTGCACGAGCCCAAACACCGCTCCCCAAATCACCGAATATATCAAAGTCCAAAACGTCGACATGGGCTCCAGTGCTAGCGCAAACACGGCAAAGAGTTTGACGTCGCCGCCGCCTATGACTCGAAGTGTGAATAAAGGAATCGTGATCACCAGGGCGAGTAAAAATGCAGTGACTCCGGTTAGGCTGCCTTCAATCCCTCGCGCATATAGACTTATGACAATGGTTGCAGACAGGAGGGCCAGAACCACAGAGTTGTGCACCTTGCGTGAACGAAGATCATCCACGAATCCGACGGTCAGTACAAATGTGGCAACAATCCACATGAGCATCAAGATCAATTACCCCCGGGCGTGCCCTCCGGCTTTACCCACCTAACGCCTTTTCCATCTCGTGATTGGCGAAAGCCATCACCGATTGAAATATTGCGCTCAACTCGCGCCGCCAAGCGCGGAGCTGATTTTTTAAAAGTCTCTATGGGACCCATGGGCCCCAAAAATGCACCAATGACCAAGAACGCGTAGATTCCGAGTAAGAGTACGAGTTCTGTGGTCATGGTTTACCTTTCGTTTTCGTTGGCAAATTTCGCAGTCGAAAATTTATTCGACTGTGAATCCCCCAATTGCACCGCCAAGTTCGCTTAGCTTGCTCGACAATGTCTCGGTGATTTTTCCGCGAAACAACAAGGCCAATGCCACGACCACAACGAGCAATAAAATGTACTCCGTTGCGCCCTGGCCCGATTCGTCTTTCCATAGCTGCTTCATCAATTGATATGACTTGTTCATAGTCTTCCCCCTACTCATGTTCGTTATCGGCGTGCGCGCACACCGACATAAGTTAAGTTCTTGAATTTTCGTGAGAGATGACGGCCAGGTGAGGTCTAGGTTAACACTTTTGTCTAGCTCGCCCCTAGAGCCATGCGCGAGAGCGTCTCAAAGTGAAACGAAAGTTTTTGATTTTTTGTCGAACGGGTTCACACTTGGGCCCTTAGTCAAAAGAATCTGTGTGAATCTACCGATAAGAAACTGTGGAATTCTCAATTCGAGACAGCATTCAAAACGAACGCGGCCAAGGCATCATCGAATACGTTTTGCTGCTTGTGGTGATCGTGGCCATGGTTCTCGGGGGAATTTATCAGCTCAACTCGGCCTTTAAGGTTTGGGCGAATAACTATTTTGGCGAATATCTGGCGTGTATTTTGGAAACGGGGGAGTTGCCGACGATTTCGGGCTCGCCTGGTGATTCTGAAATCTGCAATCAAATGTTTAAGGCTTTTTCGCTGGCCGACGGTCGGCCTCTAAAAACGGGCGCTGGGCAAAATACTGGTGACGATGGGGGCGGCGCCGCAGGTGGATCTAAAGAAGATCGACGCACTGGGTCTGATGGCTCTACAGGCAATTACTCAAAAGTAACCGGCCGAAGCGGCAATTTCTTCAGCAGTTCGAAGGGCGGTGGCCGCTTTTCAAAGTTCGGCAAGGGCGGCGAAAATCTCGGCAAAACAGGCGAAAAGGGCGGAGCTGGCGATTATGGCGGAGGCTATTCTCGACTAAATCGAAGAATCAATACGGGCGTTCGCTATCGCCTCGACAACCGCTTCGCATTTAGTAAGACCTCGACAGACAACAAGTCCGAAGGTCGCATGATCTCGTCTGTGAAAGTCAGTGACAAATCTGAAAAACAAAAAAAATCAATCCTCAGACTCAACTCAGATGCGCTCAACAAAGACACCGAGGGCGGCCCTGAATCCGAAATGAGCTTTGGCAATTTCATTCGCATTTTGATTATTGCGGCCATCGTGATTGCCCTTGTAATGGTCATTGGTGGACAGGTCCTTCAAATCGGCAAATCTATGGATTAATAGGTGCCAGGTTCCGAATCCGGGACGC
>JBGSQJ010000408.1:0-5488 GCA_041738165.1 Bdellovibrionales bacterium | reverse complement strand
GCAACTGAGCGCCAGCCGCTTTGACCTCAACGCTTAGATTTTCCACTGCCGTACTCACATAAATGTAGATTTTTAGGGTAAGACTCCAACATGGACCCGCCTTCTCTTAAAGGGAACATCGTCGCCACCATAGTGTTTACCCCTTGCCCACAAACTGCGTAAAAAGTCGCACTGTGCTCGATAATATAGGTTAAGCCCAGTCCACCTGTACGGCTGTTTTCACGAACCGCTAAAAGCGATTCATTTGATCGGTTGTACAAATGGTTAACTAGGTTCGAAACATTGAGCGAACCATACTGGTCGATGCAACCCACAATGAGTCGACGGGAATTGTAAATCATAAAGACTTCGAGGGATTTTTCACTCGGCTGTTTTTCGGAGGGCGCTTTCACCGTCGCGGCGTGCGTACCCGGACCCTGATAAAATGCATTGATCATTAGCTCATCTAAAGCAATCTGTGCCTCATCCGCAAAAACGCGTGTCATTTTATTTTTATTTAGCTCTTTTTGGATATCAGATAGCGCATCGTATTTTTGATCGATTCCGTCAACCTTGATGATTCGCTCTGTCGGCGCCTCGCGCGCTTCATCAGGCTTTAAATCCGCATTCATATGAATTCGAAAAAAAGTAATTGGATTTTGCACAAAACTTTGAGGTTGCTTAATCAGAATGCTCGCGCAAAACAGTCCATAAAAGAAATCACTTCGATCTTCATTTACAAAATGTTTTAGACCCGTGAAATTCGCAATTTTAATGCACTCGTCCATTCCCATTCCAGAGCCGACCACGATTGTCTTTTCGGCATCTTTGGTTGGAATTTGGTAATTGAGATCTTTGGCCTCGACAACATTTATATCGTAGATGATTTCACTCAAAACCGCATTGGCGATGGCGTTCTTAAATTTATCACCATAGGCTTCCAGCAACTTCATCTGACTATGGTATGCAATCTTCAGTCTGCTGGTAAGTCGAGAATCATAACCCCATTCGAACTTTAGGCCAGATCAAGCCAAGCCCATCGTCTCGGTCACTTCATCAAACTACCAACATGGGCCCTAGATCCAGAACTGTACTCACGGGATTCTCAATTTGAGCCGAATCCATTTGTAGGGACTTTGCATATATAGATGAATAGACACGAAAAGCCTCATTCAGACCGCACGGATCGAAATCTGATCGCAATTAGCCTTTTGGGGCTCATTGTCACAGGACTTCTTTTGTCATCTGATCGAATGTTCAATTTGCTTTTTGAAAGATCTTTGAACCAGCAAAATCGACCGGCCATCGGGCTGGTGTCTACAGTTGAAAGAGACGTCCGCCATCGAAGCTCAGAGTCGATGGCTTGGAAAAACGCCGAAGCTGGACAGTCCGTCCGACTTGGAGATAGCGTGTTTAGTGGTCGAAACTCAAGCACCGTGGTTCAACTCAATGATGGCAATAAAGTGAGTCTCGAACAAAATTCGCTCGTCAAATTTCAAAGTATCAATGATCTCAAATTGGCCAACCTGACGCTCGGCAAATTCAGGGTTTCTGTCAATGGCAAAGTCAAAGTCGCAATCAACGGTGAAGTCACCGACCTTGAGGGTCAGAACTCCGAGGTTCTTGTAGACCTCTCATCTAACCGTTCTCCATCGTTTAAGATCGTCAAAGGAAAGGTCCAAATCAAACAAAAACATCAACGTCAAACAATCAGCGTAGACGAGCCCACAGTTGAACCATTGTCAAATTTAGCAACAGTGGTACCCGACCCGACAATTGAGCCTTTGGCCTACAATCCCACACTTTACGATTTCTTCGAAATTCAAAATTCAAAACTGATGAGGCGAAGATCGCCGCGCAGATCCATCGCCTTTTCTGTGCCTATATCATGGAAGACGATTGGCGACCCGACTCAAGTCATTGGTCAACTATCTGGCACTCCTGATTTTTCAAATGTGCACTCCTCATTCATGGCCAACAGCGCCCAGACAAGTGGCATTTTTAATCAATCCTTGACCGGCACAAATTATTTTCGGCTCTCCACCAATGGGATGAGCTGGTCTAAACCCTATTCATTCACCGTGACGCCTAAACCCCTTGCGACATCACCACCTCACCTCGAATTTCAGTCTCAAAACTTAGTTATATTAAATGATTCCGCCATAGCCATCGCAACTGTTCAAAATCAACTCACTGGCTACATCTTGGAAGTCTCTCGACATTCAGATTTTAATCCCTCTTCGACGCAAGTGATTTACAAAACGAGCCCATTTGTACGATTTGGAGTCAAACGCCAAGGTCAACTTTTTGTTCGGGCGCGAGGCGTAGATCAAGACCTCAAGCTAACAGAAACCTCAGACGTTATTAGGCTAAACGTGAAAAGACCTGAATTGCCCGAAGTCCCCCGTCTGGCGATGGCAGAACAAAACGTAACTAAGGGAGATTGGGTTCAATTGAACTGGCCTGCCGCAAACCGAGCTAAGATCTATCATGCCAAAATCCTAAACTCCAAGAACCAGATCATTTCAAGGCATCAGATGGCTTCGACTGGGCTTTCCTTCCGTGCCGATCAAACCGGTACCTTTCGCGTACGAGTCACATCTACCGACGAGTATGGTCGAAAATCTAAACAGTATTCAGAAGCCACGCTCTCTGTGTCCAAGAGACCAGAGCCCATTTTGCAATCCAAGCCGGTCGAGGTTCCACTCGCACTCCGTGAGCCAACGGGTGAGGGTACTTTAAGCCAAAAAGTCGACGGCGAGGACCTAGAATATTTAAACCGAAAATACAGCAGCTCGAAGCTAGGCGTTGAAGGTGCAGGATTTACGATTTATTCACAAGACCAAATCGATCAACAAAAGAAAAATCCCATGGCCTTTATGATGGGAATTCGGTCAATGACCTGGTTTGGATCACAAGGCGTTGAAGGCTCCATCAAATCCAAGGTGGCAACTGTGTCGAGCTCTGAGGGAGGCGATGTCACCCCCCTTCAGCTTGAGGCGAGATACTTGCACCGTTGGTTCATCTCTCAAACCCAGTTTGCACTGCTTGGGGGCTACGAATACTATCGCAATTCCACCGCCGGATTGTTTTCTCCTGGATACAAACTCATCAAAACCGGATTCTCGTTGGCCTTCCCCGTCTTTAGGCACTGGGATTCAGGCGGTGAAGTGCTCTACGGCCAAGGGCTTGAATCGAGCCAAAAGTATGAAGTCTCAGGTTTTTTGCACTACTATTTAGAAAGAAAATGGTCACTCGGCGCGGGCTACAGAGTGCATTTGTTTCAAGCAGGATCCGATGAGGTTACCCCTCTTGGGATTCCCTACCGCGAAGGATTTGGCGAAGGATACTCGGTGCTCAGATGGCATTACTAAATCGTTTATCGATAAAATGGAAGCTGAGCCTTGCCATCATCGCATCAGGTCTATTGCTAGTATCGGCCTACGTTTTTCTGGCCAATCGAGTCTTTAGAACCGACAAAATTTCGTACGTCTTTGATTCACAAGCTTCGACTTTAGATTCAATCAAGTCTGTTATTGAGAGCAAATTTGGCAGTTTACTCGTCAATGCCCGAGTCATCGTAAGCACTTTCGACTTTAAGTCCATTTCACCATCAAAAGTTGGCCAAGAAGTCTTTACAGAAGACAAATCATTAGTGGCGCTTGAATTGTGGAGCACATCCCAACAAAAAGTAATGATTCACCTCGAAAAAAATTCTTGGTCATTGCCCGAAATGAACAATGACGAGCTCAATTCGGCGCCAGGCACAATCACCCTTCGGTTTGTTCGCTCTGGCTATGGGATACTCAATTACCGATATGCCCAAACGGAGCAAGGTCATTTTCACCTTCGCGCGGGAGTTGACCTAAGCCAGACTCTGCCCAATGCTAGCATCGCTCAGTCGTTTGCGTTGATTCAAAATGGCATTGCTCTATACAAATCCGACTACCGCGATCTTGATGAGGCCTTATTTGATGAAGTCGCCAGAATCACAAAACCTACAGACCAGCTCAGAACTAAAACCTGGCAACACAATAAGATCAACTACCTCGTGAGCGAATCGCCTGTGGGTATTGGCGATATGGTCCTTGTCGTCTTAACCCCTGAGTCTGAAGCCCTGGGCGCGCTAAATACTCTGCGTGACCGCTCAATTGTATTTATTCTTTTCTCTACTTTTGGCTTAATACTCATTTCACTAACCACAGCGCGCGGCCTAACGTCGAACCTAAAAATATTAACTAATTCGGCCCTTGCAATAGGAGCCGGAAACTTCGACTCCACGCCCAGTATCCAATCGGGAGATGAGATTGGAGTTCTCGCCAAAGCCTTTACAAAAATGTCGCAAGAAATCAAACGTCTACTCGCTCAAATGCATGAAAAGTTTCGTATGGAAGAAGAGCTCAAAACAGCAAAGCTCATTCAAGAGCGTCTGCTTCCTAAAGAGCAAGACATTCGAATAGGGGATATTGAAATCAATGGCATAGTGCTGACCTCAAGTGAGTGCGGTGGAGATTGGTGGTTTTATTTTCAAAGAGGCGATGAGGTTTTTGTGGCAATCGCCGATGCCACCGGACATGGAACCCCGGCCGCTTTGATTACGGCGGCCGCCCGATCAGTCTTTTCACAATTTCAAAATGAGGAGCTCACGTTAAACGAAATGATGTGCGCTTGGGACCTCGCCGTTTCAAGTTGTGCGCAAGGGCACGTCTGTATGACTGGCCAGCTTATGCGAATCAATGTCAAAACTGGTAAGGGCTCCATCGTCAACGCCGCCCACGAGTCGCCTTTTTTATTTAAGCAAACGAATCCTGACGTTTTTCAGTTTGAACTCCTTGAACTAGGCGTAAGCAAGCGTATTGGGGATGACTATGAAAGTTCATCTGTTGAAACTGAATTTGAACTGGAACCTGACGATTGCTTGGTTCTATACACCGACGGTCTGTTTTCTGTAGTCAAAAAAGATGGTCATACTTTGAGTGAACGACGGCTTGGTAAAGTGATATCGCAAAAAGCGGCCACCCATAAATCAGCGAAACAAATAACGGACTTAGCACTGGAGCTGTTTCACGATCATCGCGAAGGGCTACCGCTGCCGGATGACGTTTCGATCGTCTCGGTACGCCGAGTGGGAACGGGCCAATCTAACTACTCGTCCTGGTGATTCGCGTGCCTCAATTTGATGCGTTTTTTCAATGTTTCAACCATTTGGCCGATAAGTCTGTAGATGACTTTCGACTTGAACAGGCTCAAACATTTTGGACTCGCGTTATGTCTATTTGCATCTCTGGGGTGCGGACAGCAGATTTCAGACTATGTTACTGGGGGCCCAAGGCGCTCTGAACTTGCGCCCGTCGCTTCAACGCGGCCCTTTGGATCTAAAATCTCACCCGGTTCCACCGTCGCCGCTGGCAGCCAAATCAAAACCGCCGCAGCTATCACCCCGACCCTCGAAATCCGCGCGCGGCGACGAATTGCTCTACGGACGAGACGCTTGTTGCGCCTGCTCGCT
>JBGSQJ010000364.1:0-1752 GCA_041738165.1 Bdellovibrionales bacterium | reverse complement strand
CTTGTAAGAAACCTGAGGTCCAAAGAACATTCCCCAAATGGGTATTTTATAGCCGAGATCAAGTTGGTACCCCGAGCCCGAATATTTGTAAGAGTTCGTGCCGGCCGATTCGGTGGTGGTTGATAAATCCCACTCCGATTTTAAAAAGTAGCTCGCGATGATATGATAGGTGGGAGTGACAAAGCCGATGTTGGCTCCATAGCTCGCGCGTTCAGATTTAGAAGTGTTGTTAAGAGAGCTTGATGAATAGCCCGAAGTTTTAGAGTACTCGTTTTCGACTTGATAAAGGGCGCCGACATAGACGTCGGGGTAAACGCGAACCGCGGCTTTGAGCTCATACATTAAGTAAGAGTCTTCGTCTTTAGAAGAGCGCGATCTAAGGCCAGAGTAGTACAAGACCGAAGGAGAGGTGTAAAACATCCCTGGCGCAGACTCTTGGGCTTCTGAGTAGGCACACGTAAGAATTATGAATAAGGCTATTATGGTTTTCAAAATCTAATCACGGCTCCTCGTTCTGCATTTCGGGAGAATGATTTTCGTACGTGAGGCTAGGCTGTATCGACTGGCCTTTGCCGATGACGATCTGGCCCAGGCCATGACAAAGGTGGGGCTGATATGGGCTTAAAGTTCCTTCGTAAACAGATGAGAACAACATTGAGTTTGTGTGGCCGGTTCAATCAATTGAACTAGGCACGAATAACGAATAACTAGCAATGCCCACGCGCAACGAGCATGGCCCACGCGCAATAGTCTCCTCCCTCATTCGCCGATATGTCGAAACTGGCAAATTACAGTCAGCGCCTCTTGTTTTTGATTTGAAAATGAAATTGCAACGTCAAAGTCACTCAGGTGGAGATAAATTTATTTTTGTCTATTTCGACATATTGAAAAAAGGGGGCTGCGCTTAAGTGCGCTGAGTGGAATCGAGGGGGACTGAAGCCGCGGCCAAAGTTTTTGAAGGCTGTGAATCTTCTTTGATCAACGCTAAAAGTCGATCCGTTGTTTTTGCGTCGCCGGCTTTTGCCAAATCGATCAATTTTTGAATGGCGTCTGGCCAATTGAAGTGGGAGTTATTTTGACTCCCGTCGCCCTTTGGCACAGTCAAAATATCTGGGTGACGAGTTTCAAGTTCATCGCCAGTGATGTAGAGCTCTTCATACATTTTTTCGCCGGGCCGAGCGCCTGTGAACACAATGCCCACTTCGCTCTCGTTTTTACCCATCAAAGCCATAAGGCTCTTTGCCAAATCTGAAATGCGAATAGGTTCACCCATCTTGAGCACATTGATGTCACCAGGCTGTGAAAGTGTGGCCGACATCAACACCAGGCTGACGGCCTCAGGGATCAACATAAAATATCTAGTCATATCTTGGTGAGTGAGGGTCAGTGGCCCACCCGCCGCGATTTGTTGCTGCAAAAGAGGGATCAGGCTTCCCGAGCTGCCAAGAACGTTACCAAAGCGAACCGAAGAGTAGGGTTTTTGTGTGAGCTCACCCATTCTGGAGGTGAGAATTTCACAAAGTCTTTTGGTCGCGCCCATCGCGCCCACCGGGTTTACGGCTTTGTCAGTCGAGACCATCACGAATCTTTCGACATCATACTTTTGACAAAAGCCAAGAAGCTCGCGCGTTCCAAAAACATTGTTGAGTACGGCAGGGCCCACGTTCGCTTCCACCAAGTGCACATGCTTGTAGGCGGCTGCATGAAAGACCACTTGCGGGCGGTGGGTCTCAAAGGCCGAGCGAACTGAGT
>JBGSQJ010000348.1:0-3256 GCA_041738165.1 Bdellovibrionales bacterium | reverse complement strand
GGTCAAGTCAAAAAAGTCCAAAGGGCCAAAGGTAACTCTTAAAAACTCTCAGCCCGCCGCGAGCGATTCGGACTTTGCAGAAGACACAGGCGAGGCCGTAGAGGTTGTGCTGACCGATGCCGAGGGTCGGCGCTATTGCCGAGTGAGAGACTGTGATCAATTGGCCAATGTTGAAGGCTACTGTCGTTATCACTATCTCTTATTTTGGAAGCGTATTCAGGTTCGCAAAAAAATTCTGACCGAAGGCAAACTGCTCCGGTACATCGAAGAGCTAACGGCGAGGTATCCTGATAAGTTTTTAGAGATGCTCCGTAAAGATTTGCGCAGTGAAAAAGAGTTTTTGGCCGCGATTCAAGAGCTAGAAATTGATGAGTCAGCGAGCGAAAGCGAATTTGAAGATGAGACACAGTCCTATATCGACGAAGTTCGGGGAATGGGGACTGAGACTTCAACCCGAGACGACGACGATTTCTAATGCAACGAAGATGGATCGCGAGATCCATCGTCGTCATCGTCATCTGAAAAGCTGCCCTCTTCTGGGTCATCGTCCAAGCCCAATTTCGCTTTGATTTCTTCTGGGCTAGTCTCTTCATCCCACTGTCCGCCCGCCAAGCCTGAGCCTGCGTCTTCGCCCAGAAGCTGATCAGCTTTGGACTCCAAATTTAGATTTTTAGTGGTGAATTGAATGTGAATCAGGCGTTTCTCGAATTCGAGCTCTTGCCAAATTCGAGGGAATTCTTTGTGGTCATCGGTTTCCCAATACTGACTGATTAAGGCTCCGGCAGCATCGATGGCCAAATTGAGCAATTTGACCACGTTGTCCTTTTCTTTTTTGTAACTCACCGAGACCTCAAAATGGGCGTGTTGGAGTTGACCTACGTGCTCAACGCCCACGCTAATCAGGAGCTCCTGAGGGTAGATTCGCCCTCTTACCTTCACCTTGTCTTTACCGAGCTCTTTTCTAAAGGTTGTGGCTAGGACATTTTCGACTTGATTGACGAAATCTTTGGGTAGATCGGTCCATTTCTTAGATGATGGTAAACGAGGGTGCATACGGTGGATTCCTTCGCCTAAATAGAGGTTCTTTGTTGACGCGAATTCGCTCTGAGCAATATATAGATATATTCTTCAACTGCCATTTGGCGTCAAGAGTGAAATAGCCTATGTCGATTGAACCTCAAATACAAACCTTCGCAAGAGAAAATCCAGCCCAATGGCAGAGCGTTGGGCAGGGCGATGGGGTTTACATTTCGACTTACGGCTGCCAGATGAATGAAAACGACTCTGAGCGAATGATGACCTTGCTGGAGCTTATGAATTTCCGGCCAGTGACCTCTCCCGATCAGGCTTCACTCATCATTATCAATTCTTGCTCGATACGCGAAAAGCCCGTGCACAAAGTGCACTCCGAAGTGGGGCGGTATCGCAGGCTAAAAGATTTGAATCCTCTTTTGAAGATTGGCGTGGCTGGATGTGTGGCCCAGCAAGAAAAAGCTCAGTTGAGAAAAGACATTCCGCTTATTGATTTCGTAATTGGCACCGACGCCATCGATGAGTTGCCGCAAACTGTGGCGCGAGCCAGAGGCGGTGAAGCTTTGGTTCAGGCTAGGTTTCAGTATCAAGAGCCTTACCATGTCTCAACCCTGGTCAGAAACCCGGGTGTCTCGACTTTTGTGAATATCACTAAGGGCTGCGATAACTTTTGCACCTTTTGTGTAGTTCCATTTACTCGCGGGCGCGAGCGCTCAAGACCTCTCGAGCATGTGTTAGAAGATGTTCGCAAACTCACAGGGCGGGGCGTGAGAGAAGTGACTCTTCTTGGCCAAAACGTCAATTCGTACACGTCAGATTGCGGAACAAATTTTGCACAGCTTCTAAAAGCGATTGCGAAAAAGACCGAGATCGAAAGAATTCGCTACACCACGAGTCATCCCAAAGACTTCACAGATGAGCTTATAGATGTGATGGCCGAGCATTCTGACAAAATTATGGAGTATATCCACTTGCCAGTTCAAAGCGGAAATACAGAGGTCTTGGCCCGAATGAATCGCGGTTACACAAGGGCCGAGTATTTGGACCGAGTGCAAAAGGTTTTTGCTAGGATGCCAAACGCCGTTTTGTCGTCTGATTTCATTGTTGGGTTTCCTGGTGAAACGGAGAGTCAGTTTGAAGATACGATGACTCTGCTCGATGAAGTGCCTTATGAGAATATCTATGCCTTTCACTATAGCCCGCGTCCCATGACGAAGGCGGCACGTTTTACGGACCAAGTCTCTGAAGAGGCGAAATCTGTTCGCCTGACGAGGTTGCTTGCAAAACATCGCGAGATTGCATTTCGCTTGGCGAAAAAATATGAGGGGCAAACGCTTAAAGTTTTGGCAGAACGATTTGATTCTGAGACGGGTCGCGTTCAAGGTCGCTCGACCCAGAATAAGTCCGTATACTTCACGGGCCAATCAAATTGGGTGGGTCAAATGCTAGATGTGAAAATACATGAAGCGTTCCCATTGACCTTGCGAGGGGAGGTTGTCGATGAAAAAACGAGTTGAAGCCAAGTTGAGGCCTTCGCTCAAGAAAATCGAGCTTGAGCCGTTTGGTATCGCGGGTGGAGTCGATCGCTCTAGGCCCGTGATGTTGTTTAGAGAAATGGGCGGTGAAGCGGTGTTACCTGTATGGCTCGCGCCTGTTGAAGCGGGCATTGCCATATCGCAAGATCAAGCCACGCCAGGTTCACCTCATGATGTGGGACTGCGGGCATTGAATGAAATTGGAGTTAAGCCTCTGACTTGTCGATTTTCTGAAATCGTTGGCAATCATCAATACGTCGAGATTTCATTTTCGGGATCGAAAAAACTCAAATCACTTCGTGCCCGCGCGGATCAGGCCATTTCGTTTTGTCTTCAGGCCAAAGTGCGGTTTTTTTGCACGAGAGATTATTTAGAAGCGGCGCGTGTGGTTGACGCCGATCAGATGCGCTTTGAACAAGAATCTTCTCATCACCGTGATGGGATTTTAAGAGGTCGATCTACTTATTTGAACTGAAAGGACTTGGGGGAGAGATGATCATGGAGTTGCGTGGGGTAAACCCTAAAATTGGTCCCAGCAGCTTTGTTGCGCCGTCAGCCGATATCATTGGCGATGTTCAAATTGGCACAAGGTGTTCGGTTTGGTTCAATACCACTCTTCGCGGAGACGTCATGCCGATCGTGATCGGCGATGAATCTAATATTCAAGACAACTCAGTGGTGCACGGAAC
>JBGSQJ010000167.1:0-14189 GCA_041738165.1 Bdellovibrionales bacterium | reverse complement strand
GAGCGTCCCGGATTCGGAACCTGGCACCTTTTATAGCAGAAGCTCCTCGCAAGAAAAGCCGATGTTGAATTTTTCTTCTCCGCCCGAAACGATCGAGCGAACGCGAACTTCAGGGCTTCCAAATTCGAGTAAAACAAAGTTATGTGAACCCGTTGAGGTAACCCTTCTTGGATTGAAAGGCTTGAGGTACTGGTGGCCTGCCATACCCATACTGTGAATCGAGCTAGAAGTGATTTCGAGCGTGCCGTAGCCCAAATAGTCTGGTTCTATTTTTTGAATTTCAGAAAAATGAGTGTCGCCGCTTAGGAAGACGATCTTGCTTTGCAATTCGCCTGAGCGAATTTTGAGCTCATCTATAAAATTAAAAAAGGCATTTGGAGCGTTGAACTCATAAGAATCTTTCTCAATGTATTTGCCAAAAAACGGAGTGGCAGATGCTAAAAAATTTAAGCCCGGCGTGAGGCGCTCCAAAATCCACCGTTCTTGCTCGGCGCCAAACTGCGGTGAGCTGGGTTCTAGATCTCTAAAGCTACGCCCATCAGTCAAAATAATATTCTGACCGAAAACCTTGAGCTGTTTGGCCAGGCCCGGCCCACGCTCTACCCAGCCAGGGATTTCGTCATTAGAAAAGTAGCTATCAAAGACTTTGCGAATTTCTGGCATCAACTTGAAGTTAACGGGGGTGACGTTGTCGCCGCCCGCATCGTGGTCATCCCAAATCGACAAAGTGGGGACCAGCTCCTTGTAAAAATAAAGATTCAGAGTGTTTCTTGAGTAAGCAAAACTATTCCAGGCCTGAAGGGCGGAGCGGGGAGGTTCGGCCCAAAAAAGGTTGTCGCGATCCAGATAATTGGTGTCTCCCAGTAAGAGCAATAGATCGGGCCGATTCGGTTTGGAATAAAGGGTATCCCACAGGCCGGCATTGTGGAGTTGTCGAAGCATACAGCTACCCACCCCTACGCGCGGGTTTTTTTTGGCCGAATCAAGGGTGCGAAAAATTCTCTCATCAGCCAAGTTCCCCGCAGAATCAAAAACCCTTAACGTGTAGCTTGTTTTTGAATCTAGGTTTTTGGCGTACAGATGGTAAACGCCCCACGAACTACCAGGATAGGTGTCGAGGCGCGATGCGGGCTTTTGGGCTTCCCGGTCGTCTTCAGGGGCAATTTCAAACGTCAGTTTGTCTTGAACTCTCGAGACCACAGTAAAATGAGTCTCATTTTGAGACGTCGAACCCTGAAGTATGGAGTAATAGGGCTCGACGGCGAAGGCCGCAGGTACAGCCAGGAACACTGTAAAACAGACCAGTATGGCGCTCGTGAGCTTGGCTCGATACATCTCTGGGTCTGGCTAACCCCTACGCGTTCAGCTGTCAATGAGGGGGCACGGCTGTGGGTCTTTCGAGTACCTTTTTAGGCTTTGCGAGCGTCTAAAATCTAGACAGTTCCTGCGGCTCAGATTGAAGCAAAGCTAGTCCTGGGTCGGCACGGTCTTCGCTTTAGTAAGTCTTAGAACAAAGAACCCATTAAGGAGAAGTCAGTATGACCAACCAAAACCCTAAAGGTCGACTGAGAAAGCTAAGAGCACTGATATTGGTTGCGAGCGCCCTAACGCTCTCATCGATTTCAGCTCAGGCGTTGGCAAACACAGGCTCGAGTTCGAGTCCACCCTGCGCTCACTCTGGCGATTATGCAAAGAAGATAGAAGCTGAAAAACGGATGCGCGAGGTGTTTACAAGAACAGCTCAGCCTGTACAGAGCCCGCAAACGGCTAAGACTTCCTCTTAATTGCTAGTGGCCGCGCGGTCCATCGGCCGCGTTCATTTCGGCATCTGAAACAGGCTCAGGTCTTAATGACTCTGCGTCTGGTTTTTTTTTCGATCCCAAGTTTTTTCGAATAGAAATCGTCGCGCGACTCACAACATCTCTCACCAGTTGAGACGCCCCGAAAGCCGCCTGATTGATCGGCGAAACAATCGAAGAGCTCTGAACAAATTCTAAAGTGTGATTCTCTAAAGTTTTGCTACCAACCTTGATTTGCAAAAATAAAATGAGCAGAACCGTTAGCAACAAAGTTTTTAAGAAAAAGAAAAGATCCATCATAGTCGCTCACCTCCTAAGAATCCCAATAAAGGACCACCCTCATCATTGTGGTCAATGGATCAGCTTTGATCAACATCTGGAATAGAGTCTGGGTCTTGAAAAGCCGTCCTGACGGCGTTCAAAACATCATGCGCTTTAAAAGGCTTCGTTATGAAACCACAACACCCGGCTTCAATAGCTCTCATCACCATGGTGTTTTGCTCCACTGTGGAGCAAGCCACTATGCGAGTTTTGGGTAGTGCCTCGAGGATCTCTTGTGTCGCTTCAATGCCACTTTTTTTGGGCATCACAATATCCATGAGCACGACATCTGGCTTCAGTTTGCAGACGATCTCGACGGCTTCTGCACCGTCTCGAGCCTCGGCAACGACCTCCACTTCGGAGTCTGAGAAGATATGTCTAAGGACCTCTCTAATGAACGGGGCGTCATCGACAATAACTAGTTTGATTCCCATATTCGCTATTATAGTCTCACAGGCGATTACCCCCCAACAATTTGATGGACGGTTGGATTTATTTATTCAATTAAGCAGACGCTCATCACGACCCTTTCACAACTCGATGGACTAACGGCCTACTCGGCCATAGTCGGGCTTCTACTCATTTGCGGTCTAGGTTTTCCTTTGCCCGAAGACATCACGCTGGTTGCAGCAGGAATGCTAGCGGCGCTTGGTTCGATCAGCATATGGGGCGCTATTTTGGCGGGTATGTTCGGCGTTTTGGCCGGCGATGCCTTTTTGTACACACTTGGCCGAGTTTATGGCCGAAAGGCTTTCGAGCTCCCATTGATTCGAACCGTGATGACGCCCAAACGAGTGGCCATGGCCGAGCGAAAAATTCGTCGTAATTCGGTGTTTATTTGTTTTACCGCAAGATTTTTGCCGGGACTTCGCTCGCCTGTGTTTTTGCTTTCAGGGATCATGGGCGTGAGGCCAATCATTTTTTACGGCCTTGATGGATTGGCCGCCCTGATCAGTGTACCTGTTTGGATTTTTGTGGGTCATTGGGTGGGTGAAAATATCGACTACGCCTTTCAAGTTATCGAACGAGTTCAACTCGGACTTGCCGCCGCAGTCATCACTGGAATTTTGCTGTACATAGTTATAAGGCGCTATCGTCGAAATCAAAGGGCGTCTCGGCTCAGTCGGTTTATGCGCCGAAATCAAGAGCCCCAGCGAAAGCCAAAATAAAAAATCATCATCGTATTGGTGACGCTCACGCCTTCAGGTGTGGCGTCGTTAGTCGGGTCGGCAACACTGGCCGAACCTTCAAACAGGTTTCGCTCAACTGAGTACTCACCCCGCCAGAACAACTGATTTTGGCGATCGAGGAGCCATTGTCCACCAAGCGACATGTTGATGGCATTGGTTTCACCTTTGCTTCCGCTTTGGGCTTCAATGCCGGTGTTGTGCTCTTTATGCTGCATGCGAGGCCGAATGGCGACGCCCATGGTGGTTGAGTAGGTCACAGATTTAGGAAGTTCCGCTTCAAGACTGAGACTTACGCCCGTTGATTTTCGGCCAATGCTCGACGTGGAGCTTTTTGAAATTTTATTCTGACTGTCGTGGTAGTCGATTCCCCAGCTCAGTTGCGCGGCTTTGCGTGAATATCCGAAATGTTTTCGAAAGCGAACTCCAGCTTCAAACGCTTGCACTTCTGTTGAGACCATAGATTCGCCATTTCGCTGACTAGCTGATACCGAAGTAAAGAATTTAGATTGCATTCCAAAAAATGGCGTCATCCATACATTCATTCCGAGTCCGAGGCCCGGGCCGTTCGAATTGTACCTTCTAAAGCTGTAACGGCTATCTGAGTCGTTGTAGTAGTAGGCAGGCGAGAACGAAATGTTCACGACGTTTTGCCTCGGATCTTGTGGGTGAATACGTTTTTGATAATCTTCAATTTCTTTATCGGTTCCGCCAAGCAGAAGTTCTTTCATCTGCTCCGTCAAGGGCACCCCGACCGGCGCAGACGTTTGCGTCTTATTTTCAGGCGGCTGAGTCTGATTCACCTGTATGGGTTCTGTAGTAGCGGTTGGCTCTATGGGTTTGGGTGCAGGTTGGGCGGCGACCTCTTTGGGTTTGCTCTCTGTTTTTTTGGGCGGAGGAGGAGTGATGGCCGCCGGAATTTCAGCTCCAGGAGTTTCGTCAATTTCAGGATCATCGTCGAAAGTGGGACGCTGTGGGCGTGATTCAGGAGCACGAACTTTGTAGCGATTCGAATCTAAACTCTGGGCAGATTTTTGAACTCCTGTGGGTCTGAGCAAAATCGTCGACGACGAATCCAATTGGCCAAAGGCCAAGCTCGAGCCCGAGAGCAAAACTAGGCCAACGATTTGAAAAAGTGTTCGAACCATACTAAAGACCTAATCGGCCAATGGCGGGCTCGACTTTATGCCAATTGACCAATACGGCCGGCACATTCAGACTAAAAAGGGAGGCACGATTTGAATTGGCAAATCTTTGGACGCTTTAGCTGTGTCTATGCACTTGCGTCATGTATCGTATTGGCAAACTGGACCTTTGCCCAGGAGCCAACCACCACGGTTCGAACCGACGTCGACAACTTGCTTACCGTTCAAAAGATCGCCGTACTTCCTTTTACAGACAATTTGCAAGGCATCTACGCGCGCCCCTTAGAAGCTCATCTTGTGAGCCTCGTCGACCAAATGCACCGCTGGGATTATGTCGCGACAAACTACAGCGGTCCTATTCACTCACCAGAAGAACTTGAATCCTCACAAGAAAAAGCTGCTGCTGTGAGTGCGAATTTAGATGCGGACGCCTTTTTTGTCGGAAGAGTCAGCAAAGGTCCAAATGGAATTCAGATTCACTTGAGTTTGTTTTTGACCAAAGACAAGAAGCTTTTGTCACAAGCCATTTTAAAAAATTACCAGCAATTCAATATTGAAGATCTCAAAACCCAAACGGGCAAATTGCTCAACGAGATTGTGCAGCGGCTGCCTTACACGGGCCGAGTGCTAAGCCGAGAGATCAATCGCGTGACCGTAAACCTTGGCGCGCGCGACGGCATTCAAAAAAACCAAGTTCTCAACGTTATTCAGCTCATCAAAGTGCAAAGACATCCAAAGTTTAATTTTTTGGTAAGCACAGAAAAAGAGACGATTGGCAAAATTAGACTCCTCAAAGTGGATGAGACTTTGAGTTTTGGTATGGTGATCACCGAAACCGAAAAAGGAGCTGTGCAAAAAGACAGCAAAATAGGAGCCTTAAGTTTTGTCTCGTATTCAGGAACAGAGAGCCTTTCGATTGAGCCGACCTCCGAAGACGCTCTAGAGAAAGGCTCAGATGGCCCCATCGTCTTTGGTAATGACGCCAGAGCCTGGAGACCCGAATCACCACCAACGTTTGGTCAAGTAGGTGGCCGGTTGGGTTTGAGCCGATTTACTCGTAACACTGAAGTTTCAAGTGTTGGGGGCTTGGACGGATCAAACAGTTTTGCACCTAATATTTTTTTAGAGGGCGAAATTTGGATTACACCTGAGTGGACGTTTTGGGCCAAGCTTCGCCAAGGCATTATTGCCATCGACAACCCCAGATCAGGATCGACCCCGAGCGAACTCAATCAGAGTTTGAGTCACTATGAAGCGGGCTTTGGATATCGATTTCGTTTTGGACCCAATGTTTGGTCGCCGTTTGTTGAACCTATATTTTCGTATTTTCGCCATCGGCTCTACATTGACAACTCGTCGCCTGAGGCGTTCACGACGATGGAGTACACCGGCTTTAAATTTGGTGTACGCGGGGCCACCCCAATTGGAGACGATTTAAAATACGGGGTCGGCGGTAACTTTATGATGGCTCTCAAAGCCGGCTTAAACGAATCTCCTGTCACCTCAGGCTCCAGCTCGTCGAACAGCGCCACCGAATTTGGTGTATTTGGATATCAAAAATTAGGTGAACGGCTTAAAGCCGAAGTCCATCTCGATTTTGAGATGTATTCATCTACATTCGATGGAACTGGCAGCCGCGCTGAGAAAGCCTCTAGTGCCAGCCTTAGATACACCACGCTCAGTGGTGGCCTCTATTATATGTTTTGAGAGCTAAAGGATTCGTGCTCACATTCAATAAAACTGTATCAAATTGAAACACAAAATTGAGTTCAAGATTGGCGTCTCACTTTGAAACAATCCGCAGAGGTTTTGTTCATAATCCTGTGAGCAGGTGCGAACAACTTAGTCAGTTCTACTGAAATTTAAAGCTGCCTTATATTAGGACCTCAATGATCTCATGCACTTAAGCGTTGGCCAAGCCCTTGCTCTATCACTAGGGTATGAAAACACTTACTTGTAACCTAATAGCTAGCACACAGATTTTAACCCTCATGGCTGTGCTAGCACTGACGAGCACCTTTAAAACAGGTGTTTTAGTAAAGAGCGCAGATGAGCTTCCCCGAATTCAAACGGCGGCTCATTTAACTCATGCTTTGGAGCTGTTTCCACGCTCGCGCTACACTGAGATATTAGAGATCAAAGCGGATGTGGATCTGCGCCCCTTAGTATTAGAGGCCACAACCAAGCATTTGAAAAAACGCTATAAGCACATGGCTTTTGACCTCGCTCGGACTGTTATATTAGAGGGCAATCGCTATGGTTTAGACCCGTTCTTTCTTCTGGCGGTTATCCATACAGAAAGCAGTTTCAACCCAAGAGCTAAGGGTGGCCACGGTGAAATCGGCCTTATGCAGATTCTGCCAAAAACGGCAAACTGGCTGGCTCGCAAAGCCAAACTGCCAAAGAATTTTGACCTCAATGACCCAGTTGTGAACGTGCGAGTCGGAGCGCTGTATTTCTCAATGCTTCGGCAGCAATTTCGCGGCATCGGAACACGCTACGTGGCCGCCTACAATATGGGTGCTGGCAACGTGAACAAACTGGTTCGAAAAAACAAAGAGCCTAATATTTACCCGAGCCGAGTCCTTGCGAACTATAGCCGCATTTACAACACGATTTTGAACTCGGAACAGTTGGCCAGTCTTCGCACAGTTAAGGCTCCCAAGGCTCAAGCCATCGCATCCGCTCGCTAATTTAGGCATAAAAAAACCCGAGCTTTTGGCTCGGGTTTTTCGCGTTCAATGGTGCACTTTCAAGACTGCACTGAACAGATGTATTTTACATCATATCCATGCCGCCCATACCGCCCATGCCACCCATTCCGCCACCAGGCATTCCGCCCATGCCTTTGTCGTCCTTCTTAGGAGCTTCGGCAATCATGGTTTCAGTGGTGAGCATAAGAGAGGCAACAGACGCTGCGTTCTCAAGAGCGCAACGAACAACCTTAACGGGGTCGATCACGCCATCTTTAAGAAGATCGGTGTATTTCTCGTCAAGAGCGTTGAAGCCCCAAGAGGTGCTTTTCTCAGCCAATACTCGATCAAGTACGATCGCGCCATCAAGGCCCGCATTAGCTGCGATTTGACGAATAGGCTCTTCGCAAGCGCGGCGAATGATCGCCATTCCCGCTTTTTGCTCATCGCTAGTGGCCTTCATAGTTTCAAGAATTCTTGAAGCGCGAAGAATGGCGGTACCGCCTCCGGCAACAATGCCTTCTTCAACAGCTGCGCGAGTTGCATTGAGAGCGTCTTCAACGCGAGCTTTCTTCTCTTTCATTTCAACTTCTGAAGGAGCACCAACATGGATAACGGCTACGCCGCCAGCCAATTTAGCCAAACGCTCTTTCAATTTCTCGATGTCATAGTCGCTTGTTGATTCTTCAACTTGCGCTTTGATTTGAGCGATTCGAGCCTGAATGGCTTTCTTCTCGCCCGCGCCATCGATCACAGTCGTGTTGTCTTTGTCGACGACGATGCGCTTTGCAGTTCCCAAATCTTTGATTGTGGCTTGCTCGAGTTTTTGGCCCACATCTTCAGAGATCAAAGTTCCACCAGTTAACGCTGCGATATCTTCGAGCATCGCTTTTCGTCGATCGCCAAAGCCAGGAGCTTTGACGGCTACAACGTGAAGTGTGCCGCGAAGCTTGTTCACAACTAGAGTGGCAAGAGCTTCGCCTTCAACGTCTTCAGCGATGATCAAGAGAGGTCGTCCAGATTTGGCGACGCCTTCAAGAACGCCAATCATGTCTTTCATTGAGCTGATCTTCTTGTCGTAGATCAAAACATAAGCGTTCTCAAGAACAGCTTCCATTCGCTCAGCGTTGGTTACGAAGTAAGGAGAAAGGTAGCCACGGTCAAATTGCATACCCTCAACAACTTCAAGTTCTGTAAGAGCGGTCTTGCTCTCTTCAACAGTGATCACGCCCTCACGGCCGACTTTAGCCATGGCTTGAGAAAGCATTTCGCCGATCTCAGGGTCGTTGTTTGCAGAAATAGAACCAACTTGTGAAATCTCTTTTTCGCCTTTGATGGGCTTAGCGATTTTCTTAAGCTCTTCAACAACGGCGGCAACAGCTTTGTCGATCCCGCGCTTCACTTCTGTGGGGTTGTTACCAGCTGCAACAACTTTGGCGCCTTCGCGAAAAATCGCTTGAGCCAATACAGTTGCCGTGGTGGTTCCGTCACCGGCGTCATCATTGGTCTTAGAAGCGACTTCTTTAACCATTTGAGCACCCATGTTTTCAAACTTGTTCTCAAGTTCGATCTCTTTTGCAACGGTCACGCCATCTTTAGTGATAAGCGGAGCGCCAAAAGACTTTTCGATGACCACGTTGCGACCTTTAGGGCCCAACGTCACTCGCACTGCATTTGCCAAAGTGTTCACACCTCGCAAAATGGAGTTGCGAGCATCTTCACTAAATCGCAATTCTTTACTCATTTTAAACCTCGATAGTTATTAATTTTAGATTTCGATTTATTTAGTTCATGATTCCGAGAATGTCTTCTTCGCGCATCATCAGATACTCTTGACCTTCAAGCTTAAGCTCGGTGCCCGAGTACTTGCCGAAGAGAATTTGATCGCCGATTTTCACATCCAGCGGCGTCACTTTGCCGTCTTCTGCTACACGGCCTTTGCCCGTGGCCACAATTTTGCCACGTTGTGGTTTTTCTTTTGCGGTGTCAGGAATGATGATTCCGCCAGCGGTTTTTTCTTCCTCAGCCATACGGCGCACAAGTACGCGATCATGCAGAGGGCGAACACCGATTTCTGCCTTTGCCATAACAATACCTCCTGTCGACAAAGTCGTTAAAAAACGAGATTATTTGGGTAGACCATGGCCAATATGGAGGGTCCTAAGAGGGTGTCAAGGTCACTTAGAAGGAATTTTTGTCAGCGCCAACCCCGAGCCAACGCTCTGACGCGATGTATTATTTGAGCCTGAAGTGGGCTTTGAAAGCAGCCCTTTGAGAATGGCACCAAGCTCTTCTTTCGAAAGCTTCTCGGCGAGTTTTTCAATCTGGGCAGGCGATTCAGCCAATCCCGGCAAGTAAACACTGATGTACTCTTCTATCTGTAGATTTTGGGCGGCGTCCAAACGCTCTTGCGCCCGTTTCACTTCTTTATCTTGGCTGGTTTTATCAAGTGAATTACTGGTTCGAAGCAATTCGTTTTGCGCTTCAAGGATCTGGCTTTGTTTCCATGCAGAAAAAGATAGGGGTTCAATCACATTAGGGATTTCACTGGCGTGGGAGAGGCCCAAGCTCAGAGTGAGAAGTAGATTCAATGTAACGGCGCTTAACATGTGGACTCCTGACTTCCGTGTAGACAACTCCACATGAACTGTAACTTCAAGAGATATGCCAGCACCGGATCTCGGCGGACGGGCTTATAGGGCCTAAGGGCGCAGGTTGACTGCCAAATGTAGGCACTCGAGCCTTGCAAAATTTTCTCAATGTCCCTAAGTTGGGCCCATGCAAATAGCTTTAATTGTTTTGAGTGCTGCCGCTTTAGGTTTAACCATACTGGCCGTGTTGATTTGGCGCTCGCGCGAAAAGCTTCTCGAAGACTTGCAAATATATCGAGAAAAACTCGCTCAGGCTGAAGCTCAGTCGCAGGCCGGCGATTCGTTTAAAGGTTTGGCGGCGTCAGCGCTTGAGTCGTCGATGACCCAGTTTTTAAATATGGCGCAAAACACATTTCAGCAAGCTCGAGAGGTGCAAGCTCTAGATGCGACCGCTAAACAAAAGGCGATCGATGATTTGGTAAAGCCCATGAACGAAGCGCTCAAACGTTATCAAGATCAAATCGAGGGTCTTGAGAAAGAGCGGTTGAGAGCCTTTAGCTCGATTGATCGAGAGCTCAAAGTTGTGAGCGAAGGGCAAAATCTACTGGCGAGTGAGACGGCGGCGTTAAAAAATGCACTCAAGCGCCCGCACGTGAGAGGGCGATGGGGTGAGGTTCAGCTTCGCAACTGTGTGGAGCTGGCCGGAATGTCTGAATTTGCCGATGTGAGTTTTCAAGCTTCCACCACGGATGAAGACGGCGCGAGGCATATCCCCGATATGATCGTGCGAATGCCCGGTGGCCGCCAAGTGATTGTAGATGCCAAGACGCCGCTTGATGCTTTCATCAGTTCACTTGAGGCCGCCACTGACGAGCAGCGCGCGATTGAAATGGCCAGGCATGCCCGCCATGTGAAAGAGCATGTGAAGCGGCTCTCAACCAGAGCCTACGCCGATCAGTTCAAAGAGAGCGCCGATTTCACCGTTTTGTTTTTGCCTAACGAGTCGTTCTTGTATGCGGCGCTTGAAGTTGAAAATGACATTATCGAATATGCCTTAGAAAAAAAGGTTTTGATTGCCACCCCGCCCACTCTGGTTGGATTGCTCAAGGTGATTCGCTACGGCTGGAATGAGCAAAAGCTCGCTGAAAATGCACAAAAGATTTCAGAAATGGGCCAGGATCTACACAAGCGGCTTTGTGATTTCGTAGAGTCTTATGTGAATGTGGGAAAACATCTGGATAAAGCTCGCGACGAATTTGAAAAAGGCCGAACCCGGCTTGAAAGCCGCGTTCTTGTTCAAGCTAGGCGATTTGAATCTCTAGGGGCAAAATCCAATAAGAGTCTAATCGAAGCGCCGGCCGGTGAGGCGGATACTTAGAACCCGCCTGGATCGATGGCAGTCGGCAAGCCTGAGTCATCATTGAGATCTTCAGGGTAGTCGCGGGGAGCGGGAACTTGCCGCTCATCTTCGTGGAAATTTTCAAAACTCTCAGGGAAAAAAACGGGGGGAAGGTCTTCCTCGTCTTCTTCGGGAGGCATGGAGTCGCCAGGTCCATCACCAATTGGAATATAATTGGGGAATTCTTCAGTGAGCAGACTGGTACAGGGGGCAATTCCTAATACGCCTACATTCTGACTCGCCATTGCGCCAATTGAGGCACCAGCTAATGTCATTCCAATAAGTGCGGCTAAAAGTATCTGTGTGTATTTATTCATAGGAATCAGACCTTTGCCTTCTTTGCCATTGGGTGTCAATTGGAGCCTTCAATCTCTAGACAGGTCTGAAATTTTTGCCCGGCATAGTGACGATTTTCGGCCTCATTGCCCATTTGATGGCCGTAGGAATTGGCCTTTATCTTGCCTTACACATACTCAAGAACCTTTGGAGGAATCGCACGTGCAACTCACTTTAAAACTGACATTGATTATGTTTTTCTGTGTAGCCGCTGCGTTCACTGCTGGCTCTTTTGTGGCGACTCTTCCATAATCCTTTCTCATGCAAAAACTATTTACGACCCACCGGGCGGTGACGCTCACGATTTTGGTTTCGGCATTGGGCTACTTTGTCGACATATACGATCTACTTCTATTTGGAATCGTGAGGGTGCCAAGTCTTAAGGCTCTAGGTGTTCCTGCCGACCAAATGCTCGATGTGGGCCTTCGCCTTTTGAATATGCAAATGGCCGGAATGCTGATAGGCGGAGTGGTCTGGGGCGTGATTGGCGATCTGCGCGGACGCAAGAGCGTGCTCTTTGGTTCGATTTTAATGTACTCGGTGGCCAACATTGCCAATGCGTTCGTTCCGAACCCCGAAGTGTACGGGTGGCTCAGGTTTTTCGCCGGGGTGGGATTGGCGGGGGAGCTTGGTGCCGCGATCACATTGGTGAGTGAAGTTATGCGTAAAGAAACCCGCGGTTATGGCACAAGCATTGTCGCGAGTGTTGGAATTTTGGGTGCTGTTGCGGCGGCACTGGTGGGTGATTTCTTTGACTGGAAAGTCGCTTACTTGGTGGGCGGCGCTATGGGCCTGGTGCTCTTGGCTTTGCGAGCCGGGCTTCTTGAGTCAGGAATGTTCGATTCGATGAAGAAGACTTCAGTCGAGCGCGGCCAGTTTCATCAACTCTTTGCCAATCCAAAAGTATTTGGTCGCTACCTATGTTGCATACTGATTGGCGTTCCTATTTGGTACGTGATCGGAATTTTAATTACCTTTGCTCCCGAGTTGGCAAAAGAACTTCATGTGACGGGCCCTATATTGGGAAGCCAATCGATTCTTTGGTCTTACGTGGGCTTGTCTATGGGCGACCTGAGTTCAGGATTACTTAGCCAGTGGCTCGAATCACGAAAAAAAGCAGTTCTTGCTTTTATGGTGGCGACACTTTTATTGGTGATCACTTATGTGAATCTTTTTGAACTCAGCCAGACTCAGTTTTACCTTCTGTGTTGGGCGCTTGGGTTTTCGACTGGCTATTGGGCCGTCTTCGTGACTATTGGAGCCGAACAGTTCGGCACCAACATCAGGGCCACAGTTGCCACCACAGTTCCGAATTTTGTGCGTGGTTCGGTTGTGCCCGTCACCTTGAGTTTTCAATTTTTAAAGAGCTACATGAATACACTCGATGCCGTTTTGGTGGTGGGACTAGTGACATTTGCAATAGCGTTCGTGGCGCTCTATTTTTTACGCGAAACTTTTGGCAAAGATCTCGACTATTTTGAGACGCTTTGACCAGTTCTTTTTCTTTTTCGAAATTAGAAATTCGGTTTGAAAATCGCCAAATAGGCCGCAATTCCAATAAGAGCAACCCACGATAAGGGCAGTTTGATTCCCCAATGGCCGCATCGTTTAGCCAGCATCAGGCTCGCACCTAGGCTCAGCCAAATCACCAATTTTAAGTAAATCCAAATCGGAAACTGATGAAGTCCCAAGCGCGCAATCAGTCCAAAACCCGAAACCAGCGCAACTAAAAGACCGAGCCCGTGAACAAGCGCCAAGGACTTTCGGTATTTGTGAATCTGCGTGGAACCCGCAACGCTGAGTCCCCAGTAGGCGGCAAGGCCCAAAAACACAGCTACGAAACCAACGATGTGAAGCCACTTGTAAAATTCATACGACATGCAAAAGCAATTAAACAGGGCGAAATGAAGCGGTCAATATATATGGTAAATTGGTTGAAAGACGAGGGGCATTAGGATGGCGGCAGGCCGGCATGAAGTTAATGTGAACTGCACCTGGGGCGAAAAGTTAAGTTTAGGAGGCGTGACTGTTCGCTCGCTCAGCAGGGCTGAAAGAATCCAGCGCGGTGCAAAGGTTACGGGTATTGCCTGGGGCGTGGCCATTCTCTGCGTTTTCATTCCGATATTGCACTTTGTGCTTGTGCCAAGCTTTCTGATCGGTGGCCTGGTGCTCGGAGTGATGAATTCAATGGAGCGCGGTCAAATCGTGTCGAGTCATTTGGGGTGCCCCAACTGCTCAGCCGAAGTACCGTTAGTCAACGAGTCGGTGAGCTGGCCAAAACAGATCCGTTGCTCAAGCTGTTCGGTGACCCTTGCCATTGCGCCGACCACTTAATGTATTCGAGAGGGTGAATCAAAACGTGACGAAACAAATCCAACTCACTTTCGATGACCCGCAATTAGGCGATCCGTACCGCATGAGATTTCAATTGCAAGAGTCCTCTATTGCGAAAAAGTGGTTGACCACGCTGGAGCGTCGATTGCGAAACAGAGATCTTCAAGCCGATGAAGTGAGCTATTTTGCGTTTCCGGGCCCTGAAAATTTAGGTCGGGCACGCACAAAGTTGACTGAAGCGATTGAAGTCATCAATGATTACGAGCCCGGCCAAATTCCTTATGCCCCCGGCGATCTTAAGTGTGACCAAGTAGACCTCAATAAATTGCACCTTTGTTTTGAAAAATTGTCGGGCTCAATAGAAAAGCCGAGCGAGTTTTACCA
>JBGSQJ010000334.1:0-2636 GCA_041738165.1 Bdellovibrionales bacterium | reverse complement strand
AATCCGAGAGAGTCCGCCGAGATTCTCTCTTACCTCACTTTCGATCCTCTTTACCTCAATGCCCTTGTGGATTTGGGCTATGAGGACACCCTCAAACAAAAACAAAAACTAATACAATTCCTAAGTTTTTAGGGTATCTTGCCCCCTATGGAAGCCAATTTAGACAATGAGGCGCCGGGCCGTATTCTCAATCGTGAGGTGGGCTGGCTCAAGTTCAATATGCGCGTCCTGCAGCAGGCTAAAGATGTGCGCAATCCATTGCTCGAACGATTGAAGTTTTTGCAAATTTTCCACTCCAATCTCGATGAGTTTTTTATGAAGCGCGTAGGGGGTTTGCAGCGCCAATTCTTTGCGCAGGTTTCAATGGTTTCACCAGATGGCCTGACCCCCGAAGAGCAGCTTAAACTCATTCGAACCAAAGTGCTGGCCATCACTAATGATGTAAAGACGCTCCTTTTTGATGAGCTCAAGCCAAGCTTGGACGCTCAAAAAATCTTTTTACTTAACTGGTCGGACTTAACAGAGAATGAACTCATTTGGGCCAAAGGTTTTTTTCGTGACCGAGTCTTTAGTGTGCTCACACCGATGGCCGTGGACCCCGGGCATCCCTTCCCGCTCATCTCAAATCTTTCTACTTCACTTGCCATTTCTCTCAAGGTACCAAATGATGAAGACCTGCTGTTTGCGCGCATAAAAATTCCCGATATTTTCCCGGCTTGGATTCGTATCCCCGACACTGACCCCGGCGTCGAACGGTTTGTAAGTCTAGTCGACATTATTGAAAAGCATCTTTATGAATTGTTCCCTCGTATGGAAATTCAAAACATCATGGCCTTTCGAATCACACGCAACGCGGATATCGAAACCGACACAGAGGGCGTAGAAGACCTTCTTGAACTCATCGAAGAAGAGGTGAAACAGCGCCGTTTTGCCGAAGTGGTTCGCCTCGAGCATGGGCCAAACCCTGACCCCTGGCTGCTCAACTTCTTGGTTGAAGAACTCGATTTAACTGCCGACGACATTTATGAATTTCCAGGCCCATTGCCGTATAAAAATCTATCCGCACTGGTTGGTTTGAATTTGCCTCAGCATAAATTTAAACCTTGGACACCCGTCACAGCAGCGGCCCTCACGGATGAAAGCACAAATATTTACAACGTCGTTCGCGCCAATGACCTTTTGGTTCACCTGCCGTATGAGAGCTTTTCGACGAGCGTCGAGCGCTTTATTGTGTCGGCCGCTTCAGACCCGGCAGTAGTGGCCATCAAAATGACTCTGTATCGCACCAACGAAGATAGCCCCATCGTCAATGCGCTCATTCGGGCGGCTGAACTTGGTAAACAAGTCGTGTGCCTGATTGAGCTCAAAGCCAGATTTGACGAAGAACGCAACATTCACTGGGCCCAAGCCATGGAAAAGGCCGGAGTTCACGTGGTCTATGGAATCGTGGGCCTGAAAACTCACGCTAAGTTGGCCTTGGTGATTCGCCGCGAACGTGACGAGTTTCGCTCCTATGTGCATATCGGTACGGGCAACTACCACTCACAAACCGCAAAACTGTACACCGATATGGGGCTTCTCACTTCAAAGCCTGAAATCACCTCTGAGGTTGTTGAAATTTTTCACTACCTCACGGGGCGGTCGTTGAAATCCGATTACCTTTCGCTTCTCGTCGCACCGATCAATATGAAAAACCGCTTTATTGAGATGATCAATCAAGAGGCGGAGAATGCAAGAAATGGCAAACCCGCACGCATCATAGCCAAATGCAATGCCCTTGAAGAAAAGGGAATTATCGAAGCTCTTTATGAGGCCTCCAGCGCCGGTGTCTCGATCGACCTCATTATTCGAGGTTTCTCTTGCTTGCGGCCCCAGACCAAAGGGCTCAGCGAGAACATTCGCGTGATTTCGATAGTTGGGCCATTTTTGGAGCACTCAAGAATTTACTATTTCCAAGGGGGCGCGAGCGAACCCCTCGGCGGTAAGTTTTTTATCGGTTCGGCCGACTGGATGTCGCGAAATCTGCTCGGGCGTGTAGAGGTGGCGGTACCTATCATGGACCTTACGGCTCGAGAAAAAATATGGGAGGCCCTCGAGGTGATGCTTTCAGATCAACGCCTGACCTGGGACATGAACTCTGACGGACAATACACACTCAGACAGCCCCAAAATCCAACTCAAGAAATCGGCGTTCACGAGCGTCTTTGCGAAAGAGCCAGATTGCGCTCGCTCTTACACAATCTTGATCAACTTAACCATTGACCAAGCCCCTTAAGAGAAAACAGACTAGAAGTATGAACACCCAACCTCCAGTTAGAGTGGCATCCATAGACATTGGTTCCAACGCCGTACGATTGTTCATCGGGCAAAAATTGAAGTCAGGCGGAGTGAAAGTTCTCACCGATCAACGTGCCAGCGTTCGCTTGGGCCAAGATGCGTTTTCAAATGGATACATTCGCCCCATCGCCCAAGCCGAACTTGAACGCGTACTGACTCATTTTCGAAAAGTGTGTGATGGTCTCAATGTTAAACGCATTCGCGCAGTGGGCACATCGGCGCTCAGAGACTCCTCTAATCACAAAAAAATCATACATAATTTAAAGGAACGCACGGGAATTCAGGTGCGCTTAATTGAC
>JBGSQJ010000293.1:0-2605 GCA_041738165.1 Bdellovibrionales bacterium | reverse complement strand
TGCAGGCCGCCATTGACGAGCGCTTTGCTCAGGTGGGGCATACCGATCGTGTGATCAGCGCCGGAATCGGTGGTTCGAGCTTAGGTGTTCGGGTTATCTATGATGGGCTGGGGGCCAATACAGCGGCTCGGTTTTCTTTTTTAGAGTCCGTAGATCCTGGCACCTGGCGAGACCTCCTCAATAAAGGTTCGGACTGGCGTGATGTGCATTTGATTTTGACTTCAAAGTCGGGCGGAACTCTCGAAACTCTGACCTGGATCGAAAGGCTGTTTTCTGCGGGTTGGAGCGAGCTACCGATTGAGAAGATCACAGTGGTGGCGAGCCCTGGCGACGGGCCGCTTCAGAAATGGGCTCGTAAAAAGGGCGTTGGGGTCTTAACCGTTCCTGAAAACCTAAGCGGCCGATTTTCAGTCTTGTCAGCAGTCGGGATGTGGCCGGCCCATCTTATGGGCCTTTCGCCATTTGAATTTCATCAAGGTGCTCTGTGGGCCATAGAGCAACCCGAACTGGTTTCAAAGCTGAGTGCTCAGGTACTTAGGTCTTTGAATGAATCGCGTTGGATCACGCAAATGTGGTCTTATTCGGAGTCTCTTCGAGTGTTTGGCCTCTGGTGGCAGCAGCTTTGGTCTGAATCACTGGCAAAGCGAATCACGCGAACTGGGCAAGCGGCGCCGCGCGTGTCGACACCGATGAGTTGTCTAGGCCCACGAGATCAGCACTCGCTTCTTCAGCAATTGATAGAGGGGCAGCCTGATAAATTTGTGTTCTTAAACCGGGTTGAAAAACTTGAAAATGACCAAGAGGTGTTTTTACCTTCTGAATTTCCGGATGCGACGTTTTTCAAAAAAGAGATTTCACTCGGCCGAGTGCTGGCTTGTGAGGCTCAGGCCTTCGAGCAGGCTTTGGTCGATACGGGCGTCCCTTATTGCCAATTGAAAATCGACAAGATCACTGAGCAAAGCGTCGGGGCCCAATTTATGATATGGCAATTGGTCGTGGCTCAGCTTGGCGAGTATTTAGAGATCGACGCGTTCAACCAGCCTGGAGTCGAGTTAGGTAAGCGCCACGTTCAGCGCATGCTAAGTGAGTAGTCGAGTATTGTCACCGTTCGATACCTCAGACATAATTTAAGAGTATGGCCTCGGACCAAGATGACGATCCCAGGGATCTAACAGATAAGACGAGTATCCTGCAAAGTGATACTTTTAAGCTGCGTCTCGCTCAGGCGGGGCAGGCGCCGCCGTCACTGGTGATGTTGGTGGGGCCCGTGGCGAGCGTAGGTCGGCAGTGGCCAATTGAAGACACCGATCGCGTGATTGGCCGCGCCCCCACTGCCCATGTCTTCGTTGACGACAAAAGCGTCAGTAAGTTTCATGCGAAACTTGTGATGGCGGGCGGAGATGTGTCGGTCATTGATCTCGAATCCACAAATAAAACGGTAGTCAATGGTCAGCCCATTCAGCCCCTAACTCCGTACAAGCTGACCAACAATGACCAGATCAAAATCGGCAATATCATTTTCAAGTTTCTTGAGCGGGGAAGTATCGAGACCGTGGCTTCAGCAGCCACCTTTGACCGAGCTCTCACCGACGCGTTGACCGGCATTGCGAACAGAGGAGCGCTGCAAACAAAGGCTCCCGAACTCTTTAAGCGCTCAGATTTGCTCGGGGTGACCTACACCATTATGTTGTTCGATATAGATAAGTTCAAGCTGGTCAACGACACCTACGGCCATCCAGCCGGCGACTTCGTGCTGCGTGAGATTGCGGCGGTGATTCGAGATAAGCTGATTCGTGGTAACGATTTCTTTGCACGGGCGGGAGGCGAAGAGTTTGCTCTTCTATTATTAGGAAGTCCCCCCAAACAGGCCGAAGAGATCGGCGAACGAATTCGTGCCACAATTGAAGGTCATAAATTCAATTTTGAAGGTGTAAAGATTCCGGTTACGATTTCAATCGGCATTGCCTTTAAGAACGAAAAAGACGAGCAATTCGAATCTGTTTACGATAGGGCCGACAAAGCCCTCTATCATTCAAAAAACTCTGGTCGAAACCGAGTTTCTGTAGCGTCTTGACACCGGCGTTTTCGCTACTGGTGGCGCTTTGACACCTGCATGAATTACATCCATTGGCCGTAAATTGTCCCTAGCGCAAATTCTCTTCTGGTATCCATCTTGCTCTAGGTTGAGTTCAGGCAAAGCATAGGGGCTTGGCCTACACCGCTAGATCTACAAAAAACTTCTTCATCTTTAGATTTCTTTTAGAAACCTTTAACCGACCTAGTCTTTCGACTGGTCAAAAGGGGGAGCAAAGTGTCCATGAAGTCGGACCTTGAACTCATACAGGATGTAAGAAGCGGAAATCGCGAGGCCTTCGGCAGCTTAGTCGAACGGCACGAACGGTTTCTAAAAAAGGTGGTCGTGAGAATGACTCGTGACCCAGAACTGACAGAGGACATTGTGCAAGAGAGCTTTATTAAAGCCTATCGCCGATTGAGTCTATTTGAAGGACGCTCAAGTTTTCGCAGTTGGATGTACCAAATCGCAATGAACACGGCTCGCAATCGGTTTCGAAAGCAAAACCGTGAGGTGCTATCAAAAGAGACT
>JBGSQJ010000280.1:0-3141 GCA_041738165.1 Bdellovibrionales bacterium | reverse complement strand
TTTTCTTGCAAGTAACGAACATTGGTATCTCCACTGACGAACCAGAGGAGCTCATGAACTATCGATTTCAAGTGACATTTCTTTGTCGTAACGAGAGGGAATCCTGAATTGAGATCGAAACGCATTTGGTAACCAAAGATGCTTTTGGTTCCGGTGCCGGTGCGATCTGACTTTTCTACGCCTTCTTCCATGACTTTGCGCATCAAATCTAAATAAACTTTCATGTAACCCCCGGATACCTTAAGGGCAAATCTATCATCAAATGAATCAGAAGTTGCGACTTTTCAGCGAGCAGCTCAATCCTTCTTCAATAAAAATCTTCATTATTTTCGCGGTTTAAGCAGTTTTTAGGTGCTCTGCTTAAATAATGTGCTATATAGCGAGCCGCCGTCGAGTTTCACATCCGTGGCATAAAGGCCCCTGCCTTTAACCCCTAAAACGAGGCTAAGAGTCATGATTTTAAGTCGAAACATGTGTCTCCTTTTGCTCGGATTTCTTTTTACTACCACATCTTTTGCCAAAATTGATTGTCGCTCTCCTTTTATGATTTCGGCGCTTGATCATGCTCCTGTCGTCGATGGCATAGTTGGTGATTTCCGTTTTCGAGAAACCATTCGCGGCACTCCGGCTATTGTTTACGATACCGTCAAGGCTTCTTTAACAACTGAAGGTTTAAATTCCCTCATTCCTGACTTAGGCGACAATCATCCCTTAATGATTTTGCGTGCCGAACTTGCTGCTGCAGAGAAACGTGCGAGAGAAGCTGGAATAATGATGTCAGTCAGCGAACGCGGGAAAATTGTATATGAACTTCTTAGAAAAATTGTACTGCGAAACTATCGCTTGGAAATCAGTCGCCGTATGCTAGCTCGCATGGAGATGGAATATCGCTATGTAACGACGAGCCGTAGTCGACTGACCTATCGAGAAAAAATAAATGGCTTGCGTGGGCAAATTGCCATGGACGAGAGATTTGTCCGTGACGCAAATGAAAGAATCAGGGGCCTCAGCACCGTGAGTTTGGATTCAGTTGTAGCCCGTGAACGCGCCGACAGCGCAGTGCAAGTTAACGCTGCCCGCCTCGCTTTAATTGATTATTTCCGCCAGGCTCGGATAGCTGCTATCCCAGCGATTTATGACAGCGTGGCAGTTGAGGGAAATGATATCCGATTTCGCGCTGGTCGCGGCCAAGACGTTGTAGTGCTCAACGCATTGCAATCGGATCCTTTCTATTACGCGTTCCCGACCAACCCAAGTTAAGGAAAAGTTATGAGTGTTGTTCACCAAAGTTTTTTGGTTGTAGTTCTTTTTGTTTTGTCGCTTGCGACTAACGCCCACGCCCATTTGTGTGAGGCGAGTTTTTTTGCGGATGGCGTAGCGCTTCGAGCTACGACGTTTTCCCGAGGGTCGATTCGAAGAACTGCTGTCGAGACCCTGGATCAGCGGCACAGATCGGCCGTTGTGATGGCTGAGGACTGGCTAACGGCAGATGGGTTTAGCCGGCAAGTTGCCGTCCTTGGGTTGCGATCGCCATCTCGCATCGAGCAAAGTTTGATTGCGAATTTAAGAGAGGCAGAAAATAATGCTGTAGCAGCAAAAAATATGCTGGCCCTTAGTGAGCGCCAGGTCCTTTGGGCCAAGTATTCTAAGGAACTCGAAGATGCTGAAGAGGTCGTCGCCAATTATACAGAGCGAATTGATATCGCATCAGCTGCGCATACCTATCGTGAAGCTTTTATTGAGTCTCTACGCGCAGATGTTATCAAAAGTCAGGAAGTTGCTGTTAATGCCCGGTTGCGTTTGAGCCAGTTAAATGCAGTTTCACTTGATTCTGTTGTTAGGAAGGCGCGGCAAGAAGCAGCGTCTGATTTACTCTCGGCACGTTTGGCGGTGTTGGACTATTTGAAAACGCACGACGTTCCTGTCGTTTATGTAAAATACTATGTTGAAGGAATGGCCATAGTCTTTGTTGATTTCAACAATGAGTTTTTGATTTTGGATCCGCTGGTTCCGGAAGCAAATTTTTGGTCGATGTAAAATAAAAAGCCCGGCACAAGCCGGGCTTTTTAAACTTCTATGATCTACTTCGCAAGGTTTACTTCAGTTGATAACTTCACTTTTGTAAAATTTCCATCGAAAGGTACGGCATCAAGATCAAGTGTTTGCGCCGCAAAACCAGGTGCTGACACTGTAACTTTTTGTGTGCCTAGCAAGCTTAAACGCGAAATTTGAGACTTCGCGTAAGTTAAAGTACGGCCGCTGCTTTCAAGGCTAACGGTAGCGTTGGTAATCGCTGCATCGTTCGTATCCGTGACTTCAACGTGAACGCCGTTGATACCGCTGTTCAAGAACGACAACATAGAGGTCCGGTTCTCTTCCCAGATACCTTCTAGTTTGCTGGCGTTGGGATATTTTGTGTAAGACAGTTCAACCGTCGCATGGGTCGATTGTTGATAGTAGTTTGTGTAATCTTGCATTCCGCCATCGACCTCATACCACTCATAGCCGTAAGTTACGCCATTCGGGAATTCTCCGCTGGCGTGCATGACTGGGTTGAAGGCCGCATAGGTTTGACCTAGTTGGCTGATGAGGAGATCGTCGCCAAATTTTTTATTTTCTTCGTCGTTTGGAATTGTGTCCCAGGGCAAGTTAAAGCACACCGCACCACCGTGATAGTTGATCGCGAGGGCGAAATGGTTTTCTTGGTGGAGCTTCATGATGGCTTGTGTTTCAGGTTCGCGTTCCGTAATTCGCATATCGGGATCGCTGCTGAAATCTGGAAAGTCGCGGTTAAGATCCGTGCCATTAGCATTGTGGCGATCGCCAACTTCGAAGCCGTCTGGGTTCATCGAAGGCATAATGTAGATTTGTGCATTATTGACCAACTGCATTGTCGCTGGGTCTTTAGCGGCGTATTTTGCCATCAAATCGTTGATCAAATAAAGCATTAACTCACGGCCGGCGGTTTCGTTGCCGTGCATGTTGGCGATGTAAAGAAGTTTAGGTTCGTCTTCTTCTTTGGAAGCGTTGTCGGAAATTTTTACGTACCAAAGCTCGCGACCTTCCACGCTTTGACCAGCGGTGTTGAGAACAGAGAGGTCGGCATAAGTGCGCGTAACGTTTTCAAGAGCTGCTGTTAGT
>JBGSQJ010000174.1:0-4505 GCA_041738165.1 Bdellovibrionales bacterium | reverse complement strand
TGGCATGCCGTAAAACAATCTTACTTATTTTGCCCGTTTTCGTTTTGCTGCTTTCGTACACGTTGATCGCTGAGCAAAAATCTTGCGAGCATGATTCTCAGTCGCTACGTTGTGTGAAGTACATTCGCAACTATGACGCGGACACCATTACAGTTTCCATAAAAGGGGTACACCCTCTTTTTGGCGACAAAATTGGCGTGCGGGTGCGAGGGGTCGATGCCCCCGAGATCAAAGGAAAGCTTCCCTGTGAAAAACAGGCCGGCCGAGCGGCCAAGCGTCTGGTTGAAAATTTGCTTAAGCATGCCAAACGAATTGATTTAGAAAATATCGGCCGCGACAAGTACTTCCGAATATTGGCGGATGTCCGAATCGACGACAAAGATCTAAAAGAAGTCTTGCTTAAAAACAAACTCGGATATGCCTATGATGGCGGTACTAAAAGTAAACTCAGTTGGTGCCAACGATTCCCTGCAGGTCAGTAGTTATTTTGAATCCGAATTTCGAATCAATTCCCTATGTCGAATCTGTACTAGGTAGACCGAAAACGTTGTTTACCTTGGCCCTAAGTCTGGACCTGACGCGGCCAGAGCCGTTCAGCCGTGGATGAATTCGGCAAAACACCGAAAAGAAATTCTTCGCAAAGCGGCCAGAAAAATCGGAATCAGCCATGCGCGGGACTCAGAAGGCTACACATACTGGGTACAGTGCTTCCTGGGCAAAAGCAGACTTGCCGAGCTGGCCAATTGATGTTGTCGTAAAGACAACATGGCGGCCAAAGAAGACGACAAGAGAATATTTTTAATCGCTTCAGGTGATTCAGGAAATGCCAATCGAATCAAGGATCTCATTGAGCAACATATCTCAAAGGCCACGGTTTATTTGGCGAGTGACGGCCTCACGGCGCTGGCCAAAGTGACCAATGCACCACCTCAAGTTTTAATTTCGGATATGGAACTGCCAAAACTCGCCGGATTGAAACTCATTGATGAGGTTCTCGCTCTAAGAGAGGCCGAGACCACGGCCTTTGTGATTGTTGGAACGCCTCCCCAAGAGGGCCAACATTTGGACGAACTGGTTACGGGCCGAGTGAACTATTGGACCAATCAAGATGATGAAAACGAATTTGTTTCGCGCTTGGTTCGGGCTTTGAATTTTTCAACTCATCAAGAAAATGCCGAATTCTATCTTCGCTTCGTCGCGCAAGATGAAATTTTGCTTCGAGAGGGCGACAAAGCTGAATACGTTTACTTTGTTAAGAAGGGTCATCTAGAGGCCTTTTCAAATAGGGCGGGTGAGCCAGTGACTCTGGGTACAATCGATACGGGTGAGTTTGTGGGAGAGATGGCCTATATCAACGGTGAGCCAAGGAGTGCCAGCGTCAAGGCGGCCTCGGATTGTGAGCTGATCGAAGTGCCGCTAGATCAGTTTAGCAATGTGCTCTTTAAAAGGCCCTCTTGGTCGAAGGCCCTCATGGTGACGCTTTCAAAACGCATCAGAGCTGCCAATCATGGCAAACTGCAAACGTCTTAAATTGAAACACTATTTGAAAATAAGATGATCAGAACGAATACCAAGCGCATGAATCCTCCAAAAACGTACAGGCAAACCGGCCGCAGAGATTACGGACCTTGGTCTATGGTCTTTAACGGCATAAAGAATCTAAAACATGAGACGTTTTCTAAGGCTTTGTTTGGATTGGGATTGAGCCTTGTTTTTGGGGTTCTACTTGGTGGTTGCACTTCGGTCAGTGTCACCTCGCCAAATCCTAGAATCCAGGCCCCAGAGGCGCTAGGTGAAAAGGGTTTCGGTGCGAGGTTAGCTGGGGGTGGGTCGCACGAATTCACGGCCACTCAGTCTGGGGGAGCCCGGCCGCCCGATTTAAATGAGCCTGATGTCGAGAGCGATTTTGATTTTGACCCTTCTCTTGTCTACGCACCTATAGGGAACCTCGAGTTTGGTGGTGAAGTGCACCTGTTTGGCAGGGGGCTGGGGGCGGTCGGCAAGTGGCAGATTTTGGGTGACGGACTAAAGAGTGCCGGAGCTAAGAACTTTTCATTGGCGGTATTTGGTCGGCTCGGCACGACGGGCGGATCGAACTCAGGCGATCAAAAGAGCACTTTTGGTGACGGCGGCTACAAGTGGAAGGGCAGCATCAGCAACAACTATGTCGAAGCCGGAAGCTCTGCCGGCTACCGCGTGACCGACATCGTCGGATTTTTTCTTGGCGGTTCGTGGGCCAAGTACTCAGCCAAAGTGAAAATTGAACAAGACGCAACAGATGGCGGCACAGATGCTGGCGGATCTTATTCGAAAGAGTACAGTGGTTCGGGCGCAACTCTTGGCGGCGGAGTGCAACTTCGAATGAACAAGGCCTATGTGATTTTGAACGCCGAGCACACCAAGATCAAATATGACCTGGCCACGTCTGAATATAGTGATTGGACGGGTGGCCTTTCGGTTGTTCTACTCTTCTAGGCTTGTCGCGATCGAGGCGGCCAACTGTCTTAAAAATATGGGGAGACCTGAGGTCACTCCTGAATCCGTGTTGAGGTAGGAATCTCCGCGCAAGACCTCACCCACAATGGCATGTGTTTCGTATGTGCGTTTTTTGACAGCAATAGCCAAGTACACATTCATGACGGTTTTATCTGGATCATTGGGGTGGCGTTGAAATATGGCCAGCGATTTTCCGAAGTGCATAATCTGGTTGAAATAAAACATATTGATTTCAATCAGGCCCGTCACCTCGGTGTTTAACCCTGTCAGGGCTGAAAGAGCTTGGGATGAACCCAGTTCAGACTCTTGAGTCAAATGTCGCACTTCCCACTGCATCGCCGCAGCGGTGTCTTTTTTCTCGTCGGCATCCATTCCTAGATTGACCACCTGAACACCCTGTTTCCAGAGCCTGGTGAATGGGAAGCACGATTCCACACATATTGAATTATTACTATTGTCGCACCATTGGCGTATGGGCGACATGGTCCAAGAAAGATCAACCTCTCTTTGCGGCCGTTTTAACCGGCCACTCGCAACCAAAGTTCCTGGAAGCGCATCGTAATCTTTGTCAGACATTTCTTCTGGCTTGGCTTCTTTGCACCCAGCGAAATTATCTTTTGCGCTGTTGGTGGCAACGGCGTTGGCCATAAATCGATCAGGGGTTATCTCGAAATGTTGGAGTTCCTTATCTAGCGTCTTGATTCCCCCAAGCGTCGTGAACAGGCCCAAATTCAAATCTTCTGGTCGCTTGTTGATCACCGTTTTTGATCGAACAACAAAAACCATCAACGTCTCTTCGCGGGTTTTGATGATTCCATCTTTCATGTAACTCACGGTGGGCTCTTGGTAATTGGGGTAGAGGCTCAGAAGTTCTTTTTCAAATGGTCTTTCTTGCGCCCATTGCTGAAAAGGGACAAGGCTCTTGTTGAAAACTATGTTTTGATTGTTCAGTTCATCTATCGAAATCCGTTCGAATTGTCCTAGATCTTCAACCCAGACCGACTCTTGAGCAAAGGCAACGGCCTGAATGAAGTAACTAAGTGTGAACACCAGAAACAAGTACAACCATCCCATTTTCGACATACTGTTTTTCTCCATTTATAAGCTGTCATTCGTTCTAGATAAAAAAGGTTGCAGAAAGGAATTGTCCACACGGCGTGGATTCTTGCGCCAAATGTCGTAGACGTCGTCGGCGCCGGGCTCATAGGCGGCGCCTTGATTTTCTTGCCACACGCGATCGGGCAAAGAGGCATGTTGTTGAAAGTCTGAGTCGTTGTAGAAATTCGCCGGCTCAACGCCATCTTCTTCGCTCGGAATATTTTCTGCCGACTGCTGTAAATTTTGAGTGTCTTGGTAAACCATTGGCGCAACGCCCGATCGAAGTCTAAAGGCGTCGCCGTTGACGAGATCAATTAGCCCCTTGATTTCGTCTGGTGGGCCATCGAGCTTCTCTTTGTCTTTGTAAATATCAAACGAACCGCGAATTATTTTTTCTGCGATAGGTAGGGCTAAGCGACCACCTGTGAATGCTCCGCCCAAGGAAGACTGCACTTTTCGAGAGTCATATCCCACCCAAACCACAAAAGTGAGGTCGTTTGTGAACCCCGCGAACCACGCATCTCGGTTTGAGTTGCTTGTTCCCGTTTTTCCGGCGACGAATCCGCCAAGATCTTTGATTTTAACGGCGGTTCCGCGCATCACTGGACCCTCTAAGATTTTCTTCATCTGAAAGAACGCCACCCGATCGGCGCTCTGTACACTCTCAAGTGAAAATCTGGGGCGTTGATAGACCACATTGCCGCCGCTCTCAATCGTGTCGATAAAGTGTGCTGTGGGTTTGAGGCCCGAATTCGCAATAGTGGCGTAGGCGACGGCGATATCTAAAACTCTTGTTTCTTGGGCGCCCAGCACGAATGGGAAAAACCGAATGGGCTTTTCATAGATGCCGAGCTCTTGCGTGAGACCGCGAATCAAATCTAGGCCTGCCGTGGGTTTGCCCGCCATTTCAG
>JBGSQJ010000138.1:0-10526 GCA_041738165.1 Bdellovibrionales bacterium | reverse complement strand
CAAAATGATAAATCGGGATCTTTTTTACGGACTCGCAGCTTGGCAATTGTTTGACAACTCCGCAAGCGACAGCCACGTCGGCTTCACTGTATTTGCCAGGTATTTTTGCCATTTGCTGAGTGCAAAGTGTTTGAAGATCTTGGGCCATGGCTAGGCGAGAGACAAGTATCATCAGGATGTGGCCCAGCCAAATCATCTTCATATTGTGGATGATCCATAGACCCCAGTCAAACCTCGTGGTAGCAACCCCATATGCTCACCGCAGTGTTGCGCTCTCGACTTTGTATTTCGCTTATTGAGCCCGGACAAAATGGTTGGGGCGCAGGGATAAACGCAGAAGTTCAAGTGGAACTCGAGCCCTTAAGTGAGGCAGACGTTGGTCTAGCTTTGAAGGCTTTGGCGCACGCCTGCGAACAATTTGATCACAAGTCTTTGAATGCGAGTGTAGGGGATCTGTTAGAAAGCGTTCGGGATGAAGTTCAAGAAGATTGCCCAACTGCAAATGTTCGCGCCGTATCGATTGTTAGGCAAGATGGCTACACTTGCAGCATTTAGAGCGTTATTGGCAACCCAAAGAGCTCACTAGCTCGGTACCTTTGTTGATTTTCGGATATTCGGCATAAAGCGTTTCGGCCAAGCTTTTTAAATCCAAACGATTTCCATCTTTAAAATAGCTCGACAATGGACCGCTCTTAAGTGCTGACGCCAAGAGAATGCGTTCGGTCTCTTTTGGAGTGGGATCTGCACCATAGGCCTCTCGAATCATGCCTATCACAAGTGCGGCTGCTCCAGAAACAAGAGGGCCGGCTTGTGATGTGCCGGGGAGCTTTCCGTAAGAGCCCAATGAGGTGGGCAGGGTAGACAAGATACCAGTTAGGCCTTGCTCTGCTCCTGGGGCACCAATTTCGGCGTAGGTCGTGCTGTAGTGGCTAAAGGAGCTCTTGTTGCCAGTCGCTGTATCAAAAGACCCTACGCCTATCACGCCTTGCAAGGTGGAATACTGAGCCGGCAAAGAGGAGTAATTGACTCCATCAATATTGCGAGCGACGTCACCGGCCGTGCCGGAGCCAGTGTTGCCAATCACAGTGATGACGACTACGCCTGCGTTAACAGCGTCAGTGATGCCGGCCTTTAGCGTGGCGTCGCTTCTCGCACCGGCACTCAATATTCCGATACTCAAATTGGCCACGTCGGCCCCGTTCAGCGCCGCAAATTGTAAACTCTTGTACATATAAGTTGTCGTGATTTCGAGGTCACCGTCAGAATCAATTCGGCCTGTTCGGATGGCCATGATCTTTGCTCGGTGGGGCATCACTCCCGTAACACCGACGCCATTGTTGCCAACTGCCGCGATTAGCCCCGCCACATGAGTTCCATGCCCAATGGTTGAGATGTCGTAAGGATTATAATCAACAGCTGAGGATCCCAGTGACGTGATGTCTATTCCAATGCCTGCGGAATGCGACCACATATTGGCATTTAGGTCGGGATGCTGCCAATCGACACCTGAATCAATGACCGCAACAATGACGGGGGGCGAGCCTGTCTTTGCCATTCCGCCGCTAGAACCGTAGAAGTAGGGGTAGGCTTCATGAGCACGAATCGCTGCAAGTTGAACTTGAGAGCTAACTTGGGGGTCATTGAAAGACGACATAAGTTTGTATTTTTTCTCCCAGCCCACGCCAACAATGCAATCATCCATGTTCACTAACTCATCAAACTCAAGCCCAGAGTAATCGCGCTCAAGTTTTAGGTGATAGGCCTGCTTTTCAAGGTCATAGATCATCTCTTCGCTGCTTACGAAAACCTGGCTTAAGGGAGCGAGTGAGTCGCTCGATTGCAAACACCGGTTGTTTACCACCACGGAAAGTTCATCGCCTTGCTTGAGATCAGGCGTGGCGTTTGCGCTCGCCTTTTGCTGCGCATTTGAATTCAGTTCTGAATCCAGGGCCTCGCCAAGTTGGATTTTTTGAGAATCAAAAGGGGATGGCTGCAGCTGAGACTGGTATTCTTTGGAATCACTTTTTAAATAAACGCCTCGTTCAATTTTGCACTTGGAGCTTTGGCTTTTTGCTGAGGTGAAGCCTTTACCGCCCAGCATGCCGCCTTGGCATGAATTGTAGACAAAAGGGAGGCTCGCAAAAATGAGGCCGATGAAAAGCGAGAAGAACTTAAACTTTGGCAACGTTCGGGACTCCTTATATGCCTATATTAAGTCCTAATTAGAATAACACGACCGATCTTAGAGGGCTCATCAAAGCTCTCAAAACGGTGCCGAACATCTCAATTTGAGACAAAATAATCTATGCCGATTCACGAATCGCCCTGAGGCCTTCTCGAAGCCTCTCAACCGAAATAGATTCGATAAACACGCCCAAGTCGAAGTGATTGACTAAAATACCCCAAAAGGTATCTGAGGTAATTCGAAAGAGCACGCAGGGCTCACGAGCTTGAATTGTCGCCGTTCGGGGAATATTGGCAATCAAAGCGATTTCACCAAAAAAGGCACCTTTGTTTAGCTCTCGAATTTTGGCTGAATTCATCAATACGTCAACGGATCCTCGCAAGACTAGATACAAGCTATCGCCGACATCGCCCTGTCTAAAAACAGTTTGGTTTTGATCATAAAATTCCATTTGTCCGCTTTTGGCCAGGTAGTCAATTGTCTCGGGTGAAAGGCTTCGAAAGACTGGAGAAGAAGAGAAAAACTGAGTCACCATAGTTTTGTTTCGATACACTTCAAGCTGGCGAAGAACACCAGCTTGCGCGGCCAATTGCTCGATCCGGTCAACGGGTACACTGAGCACGAGCGAGTCGGCCGTGGCCTCAATTTGGGCCGAGCGCGCTTGGTCGCCGATCAATGCTGAATCCCCAAAAATCGAGATGGCCTCTAAGTGCGTGACCCAGGGTTGCCCTTGCGGGCTAACCCGGCGTTGAACCGAAACGTGACCTTCGAGAAGAATCTGAATAGCCGTGGCTGGGTCACCATAGTAGTAAAGCGTTTGACCTTTGTTGAAGGTGAGCAAAGTGCTGGAATCGATGAGCTGCGAAAGATGCTGAGGTTGATACTCAGAAAACATAGGCAACAGACTAAGAGTTTTAGTAAGTTCTGGTTTTGTCCACCTTCCAACTGAGATGCGTTTATGCAAATATTCTCTCATTGGACGGAGGCGAGAAAAATAAGTGGGTTTCAAAAAACAAGCAATAGACCGAATCAATTGGATCGAGCACAACGTCGCAAGACTTGTCCAAGACAAAGCGACGAGCCAATACACTAAGGAATGATGTACGGGTTGATCTTGGATGTGAAGCAGACGATTTAGCACAACAGAGCCCCAGTCTTGCCCAATGAGGTGAAGCCCAAAAATCATAAAAGACGTCCAGCCGAGACCCAATAAGTGAGAATAGGTGATGAATTTCTTTTCTGACCTGGCTTGCTCAGGAAATATTTGTTTCTTTAAATCTGACGACTCAAAGTCATAAAAACCCGAAACATCATTCTTTTTGAAAATGAGAGATCGAATGAGCGCTGTGATTCGGGTGTTGGCGAGCGGATTGAGTTCCCAGATGGTCAGGCCCATAGCCGAAATGATCAAAGTGTCCATATGCCGAAACTCCAAATAACCCAGAGCTGGAACTAAGGCCCAGGGGAATAGGATTTGCGACAGGTGGAGCATCGAAACAAAGAGCCGATTATCCAAAAGTTCGGTATTTTCGTCACTCATGTGCAAGTAGATGCCCCATGGAGAAAATCTCAAAGAGAGTTCATAGACTTTGCCTTTGAGCATGAGCATCTGGGCTGCTGAGACCCAATGCCGAACTGTTAGCACCATCGAGTTGATAGCAAAAATTTTAAAGAGGGTGACCCAAAGAGAGTGCTGCCTAGCCATCCATTCGTCGACAAATCCATGCGTTGAACTCGGCCAATTGAGTAACCCGAGCCCACTCGCGACGATCAATCCCAGTGTAGCAAAATAAAAAAATCCTGGCACCGTTCCGCGCGATACTAGTCTTTGACCAAAGGTCCAATCCAAACTCCATTTTCGTTTTTTTTGTTTTGTCCAACCTTGAAGTTCAGAGCTCAAGGTCAATTCGTGCGCGTTTTCAAAAAAGCCGCCATGATAGAGCCTTAAAATCGTATCCAGCAGTGCCTTAAACGGAACAGAGCCTTGCTTGCGATAAATATTCTCAATCATCTGTCTTACGGTAAATTCACCGCTGCTCATCGCCACAAAGTCTGACATAGCAACTGGCAGGACTATCTGATCGTAGGGTTGATCGACTTCAAAGATGACCACGCGGCCGCTCGGTATCAACCGACCAGCCTTCAATTTTGGTCTAAATTGTTCAAGTCCAACTTTCACCTAATCACCTCGCTCCGAAAAAATCATTTCAAGCTGAGTGAGAAGCTCAGTGAGCGCGGGCGTCGGCGATGAGATGTTTCGCAAGAAGATCAAGAGAGATTCAAACTCTTCTTTTGAAATTGCGGATTTGTCTGCTCGAACGGGCCAGGCCTGGCGCATGATATTGCATTCGAGAAGGTGAGCAGTGACGATGGCCTGCATATGAATTTCATCAAAGACTTGTAAACTGTCCCCGGCGATCGAAGTCCAAAGTTCCTTCGCCTTGATCTTAGGGCCAAGAGTGGTGCGTGAAGTGATTCTCATAAGTTGAGCTCTTACACCTGGTTCCATGCCTTTTTTCAAAATTTCAATTCGATCTGTTGGAAAGTCTAAAAACTGAATGTGGCGGCGGTGATCGATGCGGGCTACGATCTTACTTTGCACCCTATAGGTTTGATCAGGCCAAGCCATCACGAGCTCGGCGACTTGCCCCACGTGAGGCCCCAATAGTTCTAGTGGATCATGAAGGCAGCAGCCGCCTAAGCTGATATCTTGAACGAATAGGGTGCTTCCACCAGCAATCACTTTGGGCAGACTTTCAAGTTTTCCGCTCGGAAAGCGAATGCGAACGTTTTGCCGCCTTTCAACACCCAAAATACGAGCCAATTCAAACAGCTCAGAAGTGGTGCGATAAGCATATTTTTCGGCACGTTTTTTACGCCAAAACATCAGAGTTCTCCAACCCTTCGTTTCGGCAAAACTGCGGCTCAGATTGAATATTGATGAGCCTTGGATGGACTTAAGGCGGGCTTTAAGGCAAAAGGAACTTGATGACGTATGATCGCAAAGACCGATTTTTCCATAAGGCCAAAGCTGAAGGGTTTGCAGCTCGTTCGGCCTATAAGCTCGAAGAAATGCAAAAACGCTTCAAGATTCTTCGTCCAGGTCAGTTGGTTGTAGACTTAGGAGCCGCTCCAGGCGCCTGGTCTCAGGTCGCGCAAAAATGCATTGGCGATTCGGGCGTGATTGTAGGAATTGATTTAAAGCCTATTGAAATTCAGGTTCCAAAGGCTCGATTTTTTGTCATGGATGCATTTGAATTCGACTCAACGATTTTACCTCGACCCGAAGTGGACGTGCTACTGAGTGATATGGCCCCGAACACCACAGGCGTTCGCCAGGTTGATCAGGCGCGAAGCCTGGCCTTATGTGAACAGGTGTTGACGCTTTCTGAAACTCACTTGAAGGCTGGCGGGCATCTTGTAATGAAAATCTTTGAAGGCCACGAAGCTGAAGAATTTGGCCGAAAAATGAAACGCCACTTTGGTGAGTTTAAGCGTTTCAAACCCGAAGCTGTTCGCAAAGGGAGCTTTGAAACTTATTTGGTCGGATTGCGAAAACGTTAAATACGAGGACCTAGTCCTTAGGCGAACAGTTCGAATAGTGAAATTTAGAATTTCAAATGATCGTGATGAGTTAAAATCTGTTTTTGCAGGGTCAAATGAACATCCGATAAGTTATATTATGTTACTTAATGGATGTTGTTGAGGTTTCAGGGTTTAAACAAAACTTCTTAAATGGTTCACCATTGAACATCTCTTTCCCTATCATTTCAAAGCCTGCCCGTTTTATGTAGTGAGTGGATTTCCGAGTTTCAGGAAGTAGAACAATCAGTTGATTGAGGTTGAAATCTTCAAAGCCTATGCGTAGCAACTTATGAAAAACACATTTTCCGAGCCCCCAGTGGTTTGGGCTCAGCACAATAAGTAGCTCATATTCTTGATTTTTCCAAAGCTTGAAGCCTGCCCAGCCCGCGGTTTTGCCGGCGACTTCGACGGCCCATGAGCCAACCCCGTGAATCTGCCAATGAACAATGGCTTCCCCGACGATAGTGCGACAATCCTCTAAACTAATATTTTCGGTGGCCATATGCTTGGTGACTTGCGCCCCTCCGATAGCTTGAAACAAGGTTTCTTCATCGAAGTTCTTAACAAAATGACGGAGTTTGAATTGCGAAGACAAATATTCATGATTCATGCTTTGATTTTAGCAAAGATAAATCTCGTCGTAAGAGAAATTAGATAATTCGGTAGGCCTTTAGCTCTTTGAATAGTGTTTCTACAGCCGTCTTGACGACTACAACTGTTGGGATGGCCAAAAGCATGCCGAGTATGCCCATCAAGAGTGACCCACCGATGATGGCGATGATCACAACAAGTGGATGCAGATTCACAGCATTTCCTAGCACAAAGGGCTGATAGACCATGTTGTCTAGCAAGTGAGCGAGCCCTACCAAAATGATCACGTAAAGGGCTAAGTTATTTGGATCGAGACCTGGGATAAGCGGAACAACGCCTTCAGCGATCAGCGCATAGCCAAGGCCTATGATTAAGCCAAACACGGTACCCAAAAACGGAATGGCATTGACCATCCCTGAAATCAGACCAATCAAGATAGCCACAGAAACGGGGATCCCAAGCAAAATCATGCCTGCAGCAAGCGTCAAGCCAACTAGACCACACTCTAAAATTGTTCCACGTAAATACCGACCAATAGCCTCATCGAGCATATCCACCACCATGAGCGATAACTCAAAGTAGCGATTAGGTACGAGCCCTATAAAATACCGGCGCATTTGCCCATTGTCGAAACCCAGAAATATAAAGATCAAAGGCGCAAGAATCCAAACACTAAGTTCTTCTTTCAATGCCGAGGTTTTAGTTGCTGATTTTTCAGGGGATTCGCTAAAGGTTGCGGTATCTGATGGCACCAATGCCGAGGGCGAGCGTTGCTCGGGTTTCTCTATGTAGGCGGCCGTCGTTTGGTTGGCCTGAAAGTAATCAAAATACCTATCTTGAATTGGTTCTTGCCCCAAATATCCTTCACGGTACTTCAAAAAGAGTTCGGTTTCAGATTTGCTAAGATTGAGCCAGCCATTGAGCTGATTCATCGCTGGCCCCGCTTCTCTAGCAATCATCGCCTTGAGCGGGCCAAGCCATTGAGACGTCTCCCCTTCTGGCCCCAGAACCTGCTGAAATTTTTCATTGAGCTTATATTTGAGCCTCACCTGAAGCTCGAGTTTTTGCCTCTCGTCGGGCATTTGCTGTCTGATTGAGTGACCCGCTAAAAATAAACTGAACCCCACGATTGCAAAGAGAACGAGAACTCTCAACTCATGTGGCAGCCACGACACTCGAAACCGATCTTTGAGAGGGCGAAATAAGTAACCAAGCAAGGCTCCAACCAAAATGGGAAGCAAAAGACTGCGCAGTTTCCAAATTAGTAGTGAGCTGACGATGAGTGTGAGTAGTAAAAACGTCGACGTGAATACCTGTCTGCGTTTTTTTCGCTCTTGTTCTTTTTTGACTAAATCTGGACCTTTTTTCATCCGGTCAGCTTCTCTAGATGTATCTCCCCGCTCGTGATCATCTCATTCGTGGCTCTGAGGCGATCTCCCACAATCTGAGCTAGCACTCGGTAGATATGACAGGCCGTTTCGGGGTCTGTGTGACTAAGGCGGTTGAGATCATTACGATACAGTGCGAGGGTGCGAGTGGGTTCAACAGCGCGGGCTGAGGCTGACCTTGGCGATTCGTCAAGAAGTGCCATCTCTCCGAAAAACGATCCGGATTCAAGTTCAGCCAGACTCGTTGTGTACTTCTCGTTGTAGACTTCAACTGCCACCTTGCCGTCGACAATTAAAAATAGCGCAGCACCTGGCTGCATTTGTTCGAATATCAGCTCATTGGTTTCATAGCTGCGTTCAAAAAGAATTCCGCAAACGTGATTCAATTGCCAGGGCGTTAAACTATTGAAAAAGGGCACTGTCTTTAAAAAATCAATTCGGTCGAGATCTTTGGACGAGCGATTCCAATGGCGCAGGCGTTGCCATAAGACTTTATCTGCAATGGATCTCTTTGTGCTCATACTTCAAATGGCCCCAGGTCAGTTCGCTCTTAGGGGCTTTTCGGAACATATTTATGATTTCTCCACTAGACCAATCGCCAGCTAGACTCCCAATAAATGATGGCGCCAAGCTTTTTGATCGGCAGAAGCTACCCAGCTCAAATCCAAATGAGCTTCACTCACCCACCTCCACGCTTGAACCTCTAAAGTCCAAGACGGTAGATTTCGCGCCTGGCCCCGTAAAAAAATCAATTCTAAGTCCATCCCTTGAGCGTTCAAAGCCGAGCATCTAAAAAACTCTAGCGGAGCGTTGATGGAGAGTTTGAGTTCCTCGAGAAGTTCTCGCTCTAGGGTTTCTTCTGGCGACTCACCTTGTTCAGCTTTGCCGCCCGGAAACTCCCAAAGCCCTCCGAGTGAGCGTTGAAACGGACGCTGCGAAAGTAAGACCCAGTTTGGCCGAACTGGATGAAAGATGAGTCCGGCCGAGACTCTAATCGCCGTCATGGTCGGCTACAAAGGTTAAGATTTGATAAATGGCTTTCATCAGTTGGATTTTGTGTTGTTCATTTTCAATTCGCGGCACATGCACAAATCCACATAACACAGGGTTCTTGAGGTGCGCGTAAAGCAATTGATAAAACAAGTGGTTACAAACATAAGTTCCTGCAGAATAAGAGCGTTTAATCAGGCTCGATGGTTCAAAAGTTTCCCAAGGGATTCTCGACCAAAGCACTTCTGGCGCACCTTCGACGACGGGCACATTGCAGTGAACTTGCCCGGCGTTGTCTGGCGTTAAAGAATCTATCCAATTGAGCGCGACTCTTTCAAGCGAGATGCATTCCCGCCCTGCACTTTGCCCAAACGCGAGCACGCCGCTGTAAGCTTTGTTCTTCAAAACCATTTGAAGCGTGGGCCACGAGTCCGAGTACGTAACTGGAATTTTGGAATTCACATCAAAGTCGAGCTTTGTCTTTGAGGCCTCAATCAATTCTACAAGAATTTGCGACGAATTAACTGGCTCACCGTCAAAGGGCTCAAATGCCGTCAGCAGCCACTTTCGCGTGCTCATTTGCTCGCTTGCGGTTTGTCGTGTGCATGAAGTTTCACATGCCTGAGGGCTTTGATGAACTGAATAAAATCTCTAGTTTGGATCTGCAAAAGCTCATGGACCATGGGGTCCACGATCTTACCATCGACAAGCACCTTGCCAACGTTTGATACGAAGACTCGGCTCGGAAAATTAAAGGCATTTCGATAACCAAACACCTGCTGAAGATGTTCAACTGGTCTTAATCCGCCCCAGCGATAGCCCACCCCCACATAGGCAACGGCGCGAGCTTCGAAACTAACGGGGTAGCGCCAATAGTCGATGAAGAGCTTTAAGGCACCCGGAAACGAACCGTTGTATTCTGGAACCACCATCACAAGGCCTTCAGCCTTTTCAACACGGTCAACTGCCGCTTTTATGCTGCCAGTGGCTCCTTCAAGGTAGCGCCCCCCAATGGCGTCTTCAAAGGCGAGCTCATTTAGATCAATGATTTCTGCATCCGCGCCCTCGGCCTTATAGAGAGACTTTAAAATGTCGGCAATCTTTCTCGAGTTTGAGCCGGGCCGATCTGTTCCGCTTACGATTTCAATCACTTTTTCACCTCTAACTGACGAGAATAGAGTTTTGTGCTGCCCGGCCCAAAGGCCGTGATGTGCATCTTGATACGCTTTGAATTCGCTCTTTGAATAAGAACTTCTGTGTAATTGTTTACGCCCGCTTTGCCTTCGAGCTGATTGGGGCTTGGGGCCCTCTCAAAAGCATCTGGGTAAACATTGGCGTGGATCCCGCTCGAAGTGAATTCGTAGGTCGTGTAACCCAAATATTTTGAATCCACTTTTATGATCTCACTCAAATGCCTGTCGCCGCTGACAAAAACGAGGGGATGTGGCGATTTCTTCCAAACTCTCATCTGCGCGGCAAAACTCTTTGGGTGATTGCCCTGGTAGGACTCAAATTTATGATACCCACCAAAAAATTGATCGCCGCTCATTAAAAAAACGGGGGCATCGGCCTTGCTAAGATTGCTACTGAGCCAGGTTTCTTGATCGATTCCAAAATGTGTTTGATCGGGCAGATCGAGTGAGTTGGGCGAGCGAAATGACCGATCATCCAAAAGGGCAAAGTTCACCCCAAACGCCGACCACCACGAGGCCACTCCAGGTCCACGCACGAAGCTGCGGCCCCCGTCTAAACGCTGAGGGAAAAATGTAAAAAAGACCTCTTGTGAT
>JBGSQJ010000110.1:0-2004 GCA_041738165.1 Bdellovibrionales bacterium | reverse complement strand
GTCGCTCAATTGTTTTTTTGCCGAGTCTTTCTTTTTACCATCAACCAACAAATCAATGTCTTGGGTGGCCCGAACAATGCCGTGAGCCGCCAGCGCAAACCCGCCAATCAGTGCGAACTGAATCTGCTCTTTTGCCAAAGTGGAAGCAGCTAGGCTGAGAGTGTCTTGAATCTCCATAAAAAAATCTTACCTGACGATCTTATGCATTTAAAGAAGATAATTGGGATTCACATCTAACGCTGGCTTAGAAAAACAAACGCAGTTGGGCGGCTCCGCCCTCCCATGTCTGGGGCGAACCAAATTCATCAAGATCCATTGAGAATATAAAACCTAAACTGCCGCGCTCATTAAACCCGATCTCATAGCGGTAATTCAATCGGCTCTCTAAGGCCTCATCACTGCGGTCTTCGGCGATGACACTTGGGTTGTCGAGTTGATGAATGACCATATCCCACCCGACCTGATGCTGCGTGCTCCAGTCGCTGCGTGAATGAACCGGAAAGCTCACCCAAAAAGACGGCGTGTAGTCAGTGACTGTCGCATATTGCGAATTTTTGTCCCAGCGGCGGTAAAGCACAAACACACCGGGCCGAAGCTCTAAATTTTCTAATTTCCATGTGTAGTCGAGCGTCGTCATATACCGGCTCGAATAGTACACGGTTTTTAAGACTTGAGTTTCTTGCACCTCGCGCTTTAGATCGATATGCAGGCGATACTGCCAGGCCGCATCGTGAGTGCCATTCAAGCCCAGGGTGTATTTTTCAAGTCCGCTGTAGGTCTGCTGTGCTTTGTTGTGCAATACCGAGCGCGGCTCATAGCGCAGGTAGTACTGATAAAAATCTCTGGTATCGGTAGACGCGCTTGAACCCACAACCGACCAAACCACGGGGCGAGAGGTCCACTCGGTGTCATCTTGCGAGCGGATGTTGCGCTGAAAATCTGGAAACAAAACCGCAAAGCGCAATTTTTTAAGGGAGTCAAAGTGGTACTCCCCGCCTACACCGATATCATTTTCAGCTTTGTTGGAGTCGATATTTCCAAAACTCAGCCAACGCCAATGACGGCCTGATTTCAGACCCAACTCCCAAAAGAAATCCTGCTGATTCTCATCCCAATCCGACTCATCAAACCAGGTCAGTTGAAAATCCAAAGGGCCAGCCAGTGCGCTTTGAATGCGCAGGCGCTGCTCGACGAGAAACTCTTTCGATGAGAGACTGCCCACTGAGAACTGATACTGGTTTTTACCGAGCAGCCACTCTCTTTCGGCCGCCGCGGGCAGCTGATAGTTGAGGTAGTCTGAGCTGTACTCTGCCGAACTTCGATCGAGAACGTATTGCACAGACCGATCTTTTATGACCGTTCTGTACTCGGGGACTGAGTCAAAGGCCGAGGCCCAAGAAGCATAAAGCCAGAGCAAACAAAGTGGAAATCTCATTCGTGACTAGGTATAGACGTGAATCAGGTGTAAGAGCGAGGCACATTGCAGCGAGGGAGAGTGAATTTCCGATTCACCAAAGATTTAAAAGAAACTATCCCGTCTTAATCTTGAGCGCCTTCTCGACGCGCTCAAGGCGTTTGGCAAAGCTGTCAGATTCAAACACAGCATCGCGGAGGAGTTTCTGCGTATAGGTCTGGTAACCTGCGCCGACTTCTTGCGCGCGCTTGCGGAGTTCAGCCAGCAGGTCGCCGTCAAGCCACATGGTCACGCGGACCTTATGATTCTTTGGGTCATCGAAGCCTTCCGGAAGCTCGACATTCCCGTACACAATTTTTTTACTCTTCTTCGTGGATTCTGAGCGAAGTGATATTGCGGCCAGCAGTTTACGCATCACCGACAGCCACTTTAAACTTGAGGCCCGCCTCATCCGACCTGAGACCCTAAGTTGTACCAACGCTATTGTGAGTCTTTGCGCGTTGTTAAGTCCGCAAATTCATTCGGCGTAAGATTCCCAAGTGAGCTGTGCGGACGATTTTCATTGTAATCAATTCTCCATTCTTCGATAG
>JBGSQJ010000103.1:0-3692 GCA_041738165.1 Bdellovibrionales bacterium | reverse complement strand
TGCCAAAACTTTTTGTAAGCCGATCTCTGCCGAAATCACAGTCGAGGCGTCAGGCCCGGTGAAGGGCGAGCTTTGGAGCAAAAATGCACACATCAATCATGAGCTCAAAGAAAAATTGGTGCCCGGATTTCTGATTGGATCTCCTCAGGATATAAAAACTAAGGCTAAAGAGGTTTCAAAACCCATTTTGCTTATGGTCTCGACCGATTGGTGCCCACCTTGCAACGAGGCGAAAGAATTCTTGCTTCCGACAAAACAATTTCAAATGCTTGCCGGAAGCTGGCTCTTTGCCTACGTGGATGGTGACAGTCCAGAATCCGAAATCTGGAATGAAACTGTGCCATTTTTCTTTTATCCGTCATTTATTTTGCTCAATTCTGACTTAAAAGTGGTGGCGCGCTACGATGGCCCACTTCGCGCCTTAGCCTTTCAAAAATGGGCCGATGAAAATTTAAAATACATCGATTGGCCTCTTGAGCGCATTCGGCCTGACGTTCTGGCTCGGCTTGAAAAGAGTCGATGGCAAGCCGTTAAAGATTGGTTTCGCGGAGTTTCGAGAGAGCAAAAACTGCTCGAAGCGATGAGAGTGCTCAAGGCCGCTTGGACGATGGATGAGAGAGAATTGTTGGGTCGGTTTTTAGAGAGTGGAGATCTTGAGACTCTCTCTTACGTCAAAGCGGCTCAGTTTAAAAAAAGTGAACTTGAAAGGCAAGAGCGACTAACGGGAGTCGATCTCAAAAAAGAAAAGATTGAGCTTTTTGACATTATTGTCGGCCAGTCTCAAAATGACGAAAATTGGGCCAGCTATTTAAGTGAATACTGTGATTTTGATCTGAAATCTTGCACTCGGCATGTAAATGAAATTCCTAAGCGAATTGAGTTTATCAAAAGCAAGGAGGGTCTAAGTGAATCTGAGAGGCGAAGTTTGCTCAGTGAAGAGTACTACTATTTTTCTTCGGTGTACGAGGCTCTGGGAGATAAAAAATCCCAGATCAAAATGGCCAATGAGTGCGTTAAAGAAATTGAGGGAATGACGAGGGGAGTGGAGTTCAAATATGGACTATCTAGAAGTGCATCTCAAGGGCAAATTTTTTGTTTATCGTCCGTTGGACGAGAAGAAGAGGCCGATGCCCTCTTGGCCAAGCTCATTAAAAAATTCCCCAATGATCCCACTTTCTCTATGCAAATGGCGTCTCGCCTTCAGAGACGAAAAAAATATGCCGAATCGCTCAGTTGGTATAAGCGGGCAGATAGTCTAGCCTTTGGCTACAACTGGTTAAGAAATCGAGCGGGGTGGGCTGAGGCGCTCATCGAATTGAACAAAAAAGATCAGGCCAAAGAGCTTGTGAGTCAGGCTCTTAGTCAAGTGCCACCAAACTCTTCAGGGGATCACCGGGCCAATCGCTACATCGAAAAGTTGCGATCGCTGCAAACCCGCATAGGCATTTGAAAGTTTGTTTGTTGATCCCACCTTAGGTCCGTGAAATTAGCCTCATTTTGTGCCGAATAGTCATTCGTGCATATATCGATGGGGCCAATCACTTGAACAAGACCAATCGAACAGATCGAACTCTGATCGCCATCGCTCTTCTGGTGTTGTTCTTGTCGGGCGGCGCCTTTTACTTTGATGACTGGATGTGGGAGGGCGTGCGTTCGCGCGGCGATCATATCGGGTATGTTCGAAACCGAACGGGCGACGTTCGAATGAAGTTTGAAGGAGACCTGCGCTGGCGAAAAGCCGCCGCCGGCCAAGATATCTCCTACAACGATTCCATTTTTACCGGTGATGGATCAAAAGTGGATTTGGAGCTTGGCGAGTCTAAAATGACTCTTTCTGAAAACACTCTGGTCGTTATGCGGCGGCAAGAAAACACGAGTTTCTTGAATCTAACATACGGTTCAATGGCCGGGAAAATTGCGAAAAATGATAAAATCATTATCGACACAGGCCAGGGTGCACCGATTGAGCTGAGCTCAAAAGGCAGCGCCAACGTGGTTTTGCGCAAAGTGAATGGTCAAATGGAAGTGGACGTCAAAGGTGGTGAAGCTCAGGTGGTGATCAACGGCAAGGCTGAGACCGTCACTGAGTCTAAGCCCCTCGTTGTGGCAGGAGCCGAGAAGAAAGACAAAATCGACTTAAGAATTTTGAGCCCTCTAACTCGAACCGTGGTCTATTCAGAGTTTCCAACGGCGGTGCCATTCACATGGAAGGACTTTCATCCTCAAAAAAAACCAGAAGAAGAAAGGTACACGCTTGAGTTTTCTTCTATTCCCGATTTTGAAACCATTAAATTTAAAAAGCCTGTGCAAGGTCAAATGGGCACGACGATTAAAGTCGGCAAATCATTGACCTACTATTTTCGTGTAAAGCGCTCCGATGGTGCACTTTCGAACATCGAACGTTTTCGTTTTGTGAGAATGAACCCACCGCTTGTCATTTTACCTCAGGCCAACCAAATTCACCTAGCTCCCAAGGGCCAGCCTGCGGCGGTGGCGCTTGAGTTTAAAAAGAGCGACCCTCTCCCGGTGTGGTACCAAATTGCCACAGATGCTGAGTTCAAAGACATTGTGGCGAATCAATCTACCCAGATGGACAAATTGATCACTGATTTGCCTCTGGGAGACTATTTTTTAAGAGCCAGGCTTGATTACTCAGAGGGTCACTTGTCGTCATGGACTTTAGCCAGACCGTTCTCGGTTCAGCCGCAGCTCGATGATATGAAGCTCACACAAAGCGATTTGCCAACTCGAGTTGTGATTCCCAATCATTCTTATCCAGCTGGGCTCTACAAGGCTGACCGCTTGCGAGTTCAAAGGTATTTGGCGAGCAAGGGTTTGCTAAACAAATTTTTTGCAGAACCTGAAGACGGTATGGATTCTATGAAACTCAAGTTTTCGCGCGGCCGCCCCCAAGAGGTCGAGCAAAGTGGCCTCGGATGGCCGACCGAGAAGCTTTACCCAGATACATTTGATTACCAAGTTCAGTATCTCAAAAAAGGCTATAAACCGTCGGACATAGAAACTAGAAAACTTGAAATTGTTATGGAGCCTCCAAGGTTAAAAGAAAAACCCAAGTACTCCAAAGAAGAAGATGAAAAAGGTTGGCGAAAAGTGAAATGGGGAGTGACTCCTCTGTTATTTGCGAAGTCCTATGATGTTGAGCTTTCTCCTGACCGATCGTTCAGACAGACGAAGTCCTTTAGCTCTGATTCTGAAAATATTGAAACCCAAATGCCTAGCGGGACTTTGGCATATTGGCGGGTGCGTGCCCGTGATTCACGAGGTAGAATCATTAGTGATTTTTCAAAGCCGGGCCAGCTTGAAGCACCAGCGGCGGCAAGAGCGCCAGCAGCGCTTGCAGAAAATATGACTCAAGAATCTCAAAAGTCGCGAGCCCGCCAAGATGAGATTCAAGAAGATCAGTTCGAGCCAAATGGTTGGTGGGCCTGGGTCGGATCGGGTTACAACTACACAAGCTACAACTCCGAGGCGATCAATACGACCGACGGCGAAAACTTGGGCTACTCGGTCACCGACAGCAACGTTGTGGGTCCGAGTCAGTATGTGGAAGCTGGATACACGGGGCCTAAAAAAGGTTGGGGGGGAGTGCTGAGCTACAAAAACACTCCAGGAGAAGTGCTTATTTCTTCAGTGCCTCTCGATTCAAAAGAGTACAATTGGCGAATTATCAC
>JBGSQJ010000097.1:0-3395 GCA_041738165.1 Bdellovibrionales bacterium | reverse complement strand
AAGCATCCGAATCGATTGAATTTCGTCTAAAAGATCGAGCACTCGATCCTTGGCTTCTTCAATGTGCTCGGTCATCGTTTTCATTTGCCGAACCCGCACATTGTCTTTACGCAATTTCTTTAAAGCGCTGCGGGCCCCTTCAATTGAAAATCGGTCCCGGTAGAGCAATTTCTTAATCAAAAGAAGAGTTTCTATGTCTCGCCGTTCATACATGCGCTGGTTGTTTTTGCTTTTCTTGGGTTTGAGCACTTGAAACTCAGACTCCCAGTAGCGCAGCACATAGGCCTTTACCCCTAAGAGGTCGGCCACTTCACCAATTTTAAACGCCATTTTATCTGGAATCCGGCTCATATCCCGAACGAGCTCGTCATCGACCTCGACCGGAACTCCTCCGCTCGCCGATCCCGAAGCGCTTGGGGCGTACTTCATCTCAGCTTCAGACTTTAACTCTATCTCTTCAACCATCAGCTCTAATCCTCATCATCTTCTTGAACGAGCGATGGGTCTTCACCATTGAGCAGCGCCTTTAAAACTTGTGAGGGCCTAAAGGTCAGCACCCTTCTCGCGCTGATGGTGATCTGGTCACCTGTTTGAGGATTGCGGCCGACTCGCTCTTTTTTGCCTCGAACAATAAAATTTCCAAATCCAGAAATTTTGACTTTGTCTCCGCGACAAAGCACATCTTTAAGCTGGTCAAAAACCATCTCAACCAATTCCGACGCTTCCTTTTTTGAGAAGCCAATCTTTTGATAGACCTTCTCGACTATGTCCGCTTTGGTCACCGTAGAACGGCTGGTGTTTTGCCCTGGCATAAGTTAATCCCCCCAAGTTCCCTTAGGCTAACAAGTCATTGAAAACTTTCAATATTTTTATTTGTACCAGAATTGACTCAGCGCACTCTAATGCCGAGCTTCTTCTCAACAGCATTCACAATCTGACTTTGCAGATCGCTCAGCTCATTTTCAGTAAAGGTCGATTGGGGGTTTTGAAAAACCATGCGATAGGCAATCGAAATATGGCCTTCAGGAAGGTTGCCACCTTCAAAGACGTCAAATACTCGCACCGATTGCAGGCTCACACCCGCCGCTTTTTGAATTTCACGCTGCACATCTTGCGAGCGCAATGTTTTTGGCATTACAAAGGCCAAATCTCGTTCAACTGCCGGAAACTTCGAAATGGGCTTATAACGAACCGCCCTCGGTTGACCGCGCATCAAGGCTTCCGCGTCGAACTCGGCGAGCACGACGGGCCATCTGATTTTGTTTTCTTCAAGCCAAGCCGGGTGAACCGAAGCCACAAATCCCACATGCCGACCTTCTATAAAAATGCCTGCCGCTTGGCCTGGGTGAAAGAGCTTAGGTGGCTCGGCCCATTCATTAAACTGAACTTGTGATATCAAGAGCTTAGCGCAAATACCCTCAACCCTTGCTTTCACATCAAAAAACACGCTGGAGTCTGAAGCTTTGGGCTGCCAAAGCCCACTCAATTCGCCCCAACCCAGAAGGCCCAATCGCAACTTCTGATCATAACCATCAGGGCCATGCCTAAATACATATCCCAGCTCAAATAATCGCCCGAACTCAAGCCCATGTCTCGCATTGTGAAGTAAATTACGAATTAGGCCTGGAAGCAGCGAAACCCGCATCACATCATATTCATCGCTCAATGGATTTTGTAGCTTAATGGGGTTGGCATCAGTGTCTAGACCCACACTGCGATAACTCTCGACCGAGCCTAAAACTGCGCTTTGAAAGGCGCTCGATACGAAACCAAAGTTGACGGCTTGTGAAAACCCGGCTTGCCGAGCCAATAAAGCCATTCGCACCTCAAGACCGTACGCTTTGTCTTGGCTGAGGGGCGCGTAATTCAATGGCGGAAGAGTCTCAGGAATTTGATCGTAACCCTTAATGCGTCCGTACTCTTCGACAAGGTCCACATCCTGTTCAAGATCTAAGCGATAGGCAGGAGCTAAAACCTCGAGCACACCCTTGTCTTGGCCCTTTGAAATTTTGCAGCCCAAGCTCAAAAGCACCTGGCTCAAATCGTCTTCACTCACGGGGTAGCCGAGGCGCTCACCCACGGTGCTAACCTCAAGTCGAATGGGCGCCCTTTCGATGGGCCTTGGGTAAAAATCCCAGTGGTCTGCCGCAATCTCGCCGCCCGCCACTTTTTGAATGAGCGAGCAAGCCAGATCCAAAGCTCTGATCACGTTCCCTGGGTCGGTGCCGCGCGAAAACCTGTAGGCCGAGTCCGTTTGCAAACCGTGACGCCGTGCCGTTCGCCGAACCGATTCGAGTGAAAAATGCGCCGATTCAATAAAGACGTCCGTCGTTGAATCCGTCACACCAGAATCTTTGCCGCCAATCACTCCAGCCAAACACATAATAGTTTTCACGTTTCGGATGCAAAGTTCGCCGCCCCCAAGAGTCAGCTCGGTGCCGTCTAGAGTGGTCATTTTTTCGCCAGGCTCAGCGCCCGACACGATGACCTTATTCCCTTCAATTTTGGCTAAATCAAAGGCGTGCAGCGGCTGCCCTAAATCCATCATTACAAAATTGGTGACATCGACAATGTTATTGATTGAGTTCATGCCCACAGATTCGAGCCTTTGACGAAGCCACGCCGGACTAGGCCCGACTTTTACACCCTTGATCCAGCGCCCTGAATACCTCGGCGCTTGATCTTTATCTAAAACTTCAAGAGCCACTCGCTCTTTGGTTTTCATCGCTTTGCTCATCTGCATTTCAATGGGCGGCTCAATGAGTGCCAGTTGATATAGACTTCCCACTTCTCTGGCTAGCCCTAAGTGCGAGAGGCAATCGGCGCGATTGGGGGTCACATTGATCTCTAAAGTCACATCTTCTAAGCCAAAGTACTTGGCAAACGATTCGCCCACCGGTGCATCCGCAGGCAAAATCAAAATGCCCTCAGATTCTTTTTTTAACCCTAACTCACTCTCTGAGGCCAACATGCCAGAGCTCTCAACGTCGCGAATTTTTGATTTTTTAATTGCAAAATCCCCAGGCAATACGGCTCCTGGAAGCGTCACAACGACTTTGTCACCTTGCTTGTGATTCTTTGCGCCGCACACGATTTGTTTGAGTTCACCATCTCCGACATCGAGCTGACAAACCGTCAAGCGATCGGCATTGGGATGTTTCTCAAGTTTTTGAATCTGCCCAACCACCACATGAGCAAACTGAGCCGCTTTGTCTTCGACGGCCTCAACTTCAAGACCGACAGCCGTCAATCGCTCAGCCAATTCTTGTGGGCTAGCAATATGCGCGCTGGTCGGCAAATGTGTTTTGAGCCAAGAGAGTGAAATCTTCATAAATCAAATTGCCTTAAAAACCGCAGGTCATTTTCATAAAAGAGCCGAATATCATCAATGCCGT
>JBGSQJ010000069.1:0-1820 GCA_041738165.1 Bdellovibrionales bacterium | reverse complement strand
AGCAGCGCCTGCCGGTGATAAAAAATCATAAAGTAGAGCCATGAAGCCCATCGTTGGCCTGGGAAATCCAGGCCCTAAATACGCCTTAAATCGACATAACATCGGATTTTTACTCGTAGATGCTCTCGCCGAAGTCTTTGCAAGCGGCTCAAAATTAAAATCAGAATTCAAAAGTGAAACCTGCAAAATTAAAATTGGTGGCGAGCCTGTTTTGCTCTCAAAACCCATGACCTTTATGAATCTCTCGGGCGAGTCCACGCAGCCCATGATGAATTTTTACGGAATATCCACGGAAGACTTGCTTGTCGCTCATGATGAAATCGATATTCCCTTTGGGGAACTTCGCTTTCAATCGGGCCGAAGTCCAGGTGGTCACAACGGGATTAAGAGTTTGCATCAACATTTGGGGACCGACAGCTACGCGCGCCTTCGCATTGGCGTTGGAAGGCCCCCTGCGGATTCACATCTCCCCGTACACGAATGGGTACTTCACGACTTTTCAAAAATCGAACAGGCGCAAATTCCAGACTTAGTTGAAGCGTGCATTCAAGGTGTTGAAGCTTGGCTCGATAAGGGATTGGGTTTTGCGTCGACAAAATTCAATGGGTTTAAACTTAATGTAGAAGGACAATCATAAACATGGGATTAAAATGTGGAATCGTTGGATTGCCAAATGTTGGAAAAAGCACATTGTTCAATGCGCTCACCGCCAGCAAGGCCGAAGCGGCCAACTATCCGTTTTGCACGATTGATCCAAATGTGGGCGTGGTGACCGTGCCCGATTCTCGACTCGAAGAGATTTCGAAATATGTGAAACCCAAAACGAAAATTCCAACTGTTATTGAGTTTGTCGATATTGCGGGTCTTGTGGCGGGAGCCAGTCAAGGTGAAGGCCTTGGAAATAAATTTTTATCGAATATTCGTGAGACTAACGCCATTATTCATGTGGTTCGCTGCTTTGAAGACGATAACGTGGTTCATGTTAGTGGCGGAGTCGATCCACTTCGCGACATTGATGTGATTAATACGGAATTGATGCTCGCCGATTTGGACTCTGTCGAAAAACGTCTAAAGAGAATTGAAAAAGTCGCGCAATCCACCAAAGACGCCAAAATAAAAACGGAGTACAGTGCGGTTAAGAAACTCTACGATGCTCTAGAAAAAGGTTTACCGGCCCGAACTGTTGAACTCAATGACGATGAAACACTGGTCCTCAAAGAACTTCATTTGCTCACCATCAAACCGGTACTCTATGTTTGCAACGTGGGCGAAGAGGCCTATGTGGCGGGCAAAAGTGACCTTGCTGACAAGGTATCTGAGCGCGCCAAATCTGAAAATAATCTAAGTTTGATGATTTGCAGCCAAATGGAGGCCGAAGTCGCACAGCTCGACGAAAGCGAACGCGGTGATTTTTTGCAAAGTATGGGGATCAATGAACCCGGGCTTCATCGCTTGATTCGTGAATCTTACGCTCTTTTGAATCTGATCACATATTTTACGGCCGGAGAGAAAGAAGTGCGCGCCTGGACAGTTGAAAAAGGCATGAAGGCGCCGCAAGCTGCAGGAGTCATTCACACTGATTTTGAGCGTGGTTTCATTCGCGCCGAAACCTATCATTGCGAGGACCTATTCAAACTTAAATCTGAAACGGCCGTCAAAGAGGCTGGTAAATACCGTTCGGAAGGAAAAGAGTACGTCGTCACCGACGGCGATATCATGCTCTTTCGCTTTAACGTTTAGGTGCCAGGTTCCGAATCCGGGTCGCAATGCGTCCCGGATTAGGAACCTGGCACCTACATACGCATTGTCGGGTCGACGGC
>JBGSQJ010000439.1:0-7486 GCA_041738165.1 Bdellovibrionales bacterium | reverse complement strand
CGACCGCAAGGTGGAGAGGAAAAACTAAAGGCCGCAGGCTTAAGTCTAAAGAGTCTTTTTACGTTGAGTGAATTGAAGAATCACGCCTCTGCTACGAGGTAAGCCACCCATGCATCACAGTCTTGTTCGCCTTGAACTTTGCGCACAAAATTGCCATCGCCTTCTCCAGAGCGTGTTGTGCCTTCCCAGTAGACATGAACCTTTTCAAAGCCTGACTCAAGCATCACCTCTTTTATTTCAGGAATGGTCCACATTCTCCAGTCGTAAGAAAACACGTTTTCTCGCTTCTTTTCACCCTTGCGCTTAAAATGAATTTCAAACTTCGCTTCGTTGGTGATGGGGTCGAAACCGCGCTGATCCCAATAGTACTTGAAGCTTTTAAACTTCGTTATTTCCACATTCTCCCTCTGACAATCCGGACCGCCGAAACAATCGACGATGAAAACTCCATCTTTTTTCAAACCTGCCCGGGCCTTTTTAAAATATCGTTTTAGCATCATTCGACTTTTAAAGAGGTAGTAAGAAAAATTAAGGGCCACGACAACGTCCACTTGGGGCACTTGAACGGTCAAAACGCTGCCATTGATGAGCTCGATGCGCTCGGCCTGTTCTGCTTTTAGTTTTGTGCGATAATGGCTCTCGCCGTACTCGATGGGTTCTGGATCAAGATCAATTCCGAGGGCTCGACGATTTCGGCCTCTTTTAACCCAAGCACAGCAGTTGGCAAAAGTGCCACAAAAATCCTCGCGCAAAAATGAAGGCATTCTTCCACGAGACTCGCGGTAGGCCTTCTCTACAAATTCACAGTCCATGTCAGAACTTTGCACGGCTCGGTGGTAGTAATCGTATCTGTCAAAATCAGGAAGTCGTCGTCGCATCAAAGTTAGGGCCGTTCAGAGGCGAGTTTTGAGATGGCACCGATGATATCACGGGTTTGCGGAACAGAGGCTTCTTCTAGGTTCGGGTGCAAACCAATTCCTGGCAGATGTTTACCAGCCAATACTGTTGCCGGCGCATCCAGTTGATAAAAAAGCTCCGTGTTCACTCGGTAAGCCAAATGCTCCGCAAAGTTAGTGACCTCTGTGTCTTCATTCACAAAAAGCACGCGCCGAGTTCTTTCAACCGAAGACTTTATCGCCTTCCAATCATATGGATATATCGAGCGTAGATCGATGATTTCAGCCGATATGCCTTCGTCGCTCGCTCTTTGCGCCGCTTCTAAACACATCGACACATGCCTTCCATAGGTGACCACAGTGAGATCATCCCCAGCGCGCATCGTTTTGGCCGAACCAATGGGCACTCGGTAGTCTTGAAGTTCCGGCCAATCGGGGCGCCACTTCTCTCGATCACCGATGGGTGCATCAATCTTGTTCTTAAGCTCTTTTTGATCTTCGGGTTCACCCGGAATGAGCTCATCTCCGCGCACTCGCAAAAGCGCTTTTGGCTTTAAAAATAAAACAGGATTGGGATCATCAATAGCCGAAAGAAGCAAACCGTACGCATCTAGTGGAGTCGATGGCATCACCACTTTCCAGCCAGCGAGCCGAGAGGCCCACGCATCAAAGGAGTGACTGTGATATACGGACCCTCGAATGCCCGCCCCAACCGGAGTCATAATCACCATCGGCAGAACATAGTTGCCGTTACTCACCCAATTGGTGTTACCTGCAATTTTTAGCAAATCGATTGTGTTAAAGATATAATCACAAAACTGAATTTCGGCCACGCACCGCTCGCCTGTCATCGCAATACCAATGGCCATCGAAACGATTCCACGCTCGTCGAGTGGCGTATTCCAAGCCGTTTCGATACCTTGAGTGGCTGTGAACACTCCGCCAAGCGGTGCACCGACGTCTTGTCCAAAAACCTCTGTTAGCTCCAGATTTTTTTCAGCGTAGTGAAGAGCCATTCGAATAGCTTGAGCCATATTGGCCATTAAAATTTTCTCCAATCGCCATTCTCGCCATCCGAGTACACATTCTCCCAAATAGATTCAGATTCTGGAGCTGGCTCTGTTCTAACTTGATCTTGCGCCGCTTTGGCTTCGGCCTCGTACTCACCGCGCCACTCCTGAACCTGCCTCGTTTTGACAACATCACGCTCAAGCAAAAATTTTTGAAATTCAATAAGCGCGTCTCTTTCGGGAATCAAATTCGCTCCGGTTGCCGAAGAATGGCCATAGAGCCTAGAAACTGATGCCTCGAGCAAAACGGGCCTACGAGTTTTTCGAATATACGCCATTTCAGATTGCAGAGCCTTGTAGCTCTCAACAGGGTCATTGCCATCGATGACCAATGTTCGAATGCCAAACGCTTTGCCTCTGTCTGCAATATGAGCTTCACCGTGTTGGCTGGCATAATCCGTAGATATACCCACTAAATTGTTTTGTACCGTGATCAACATGGGGAGCTCTTGCTTTGGCCTTGAAGACCAAATCAAGCAGGTGGCAAAATCACCCTCAGCCGATCCCGCATCTCCTCCGGTTACGATCGTAATGGAATCCGTCTTTCGTCTTTTCTGCACGCGCGCCGTACCCAGCGCCATTCCGTATTGCACTTCAATGGGCGAAGACACGGGTGTGACGTTCCACTCAGGAAAGCAATAGTGATTCGAAAAATTGCGCCCCCCAGTACATGAATCAGTTGAGCGATTCATGATCAACCGAATCGATGGAAGCATCGGCATACCCAGCGCGATCATCGTGGGCGTTGCTCGGTAATGCATATGAAAGTAGTCGAATTCAGGGCCCTGGCCTTTGTGCGCCAAAAGTCCCAAGGGAACTCCAAAGGCCTCTTCTCCGGGACCACCAATCCAAAAAAAAGCGTCCCCTGACTTGTAAATTTTGATGAGGCGTTCTTCGAGAACACGACTTTTGAGCATCAATTGATAGATCTGTTTCAGCAAGCTCGCATCGAGCGGAAGCGCACGCCTAGTCGACTTCTTCAACACCGGCTTGCGCTTTGACTTAGCTGTTGGCCTAACTGACACGCTGGAATGCCCCATCTCCGCTAGGGATACTGAATCGGAGTGTTCTTTGTCAAAGGCAAAGGGCTAATTTGACAGCTTGCCACCCGAGTTATCACCATCAGGTGACTTTTCATCTTGCTTTGAACCAAGTTTTATTAGAATCGGCTTGAGCTCCAAAGCTAAATCGGCCGCGACATTGACAGACTCAACGACATCCGCGCGCTTTAAATATTTCTTTTGACGCTCTTCGCGAGTGAGAGTGACGTTTTCATCTTCTTCATCCACATCCGGATCAGCCTTAGTGCCATCAGCTTTTGCTGTCTTCTTGTCTGTTTCGCGATCTTTCACAAGATCTCCGACTGTGATCATCTTTCCACGCTTTTGGGACTTTGAAAAATCGGCTGAGATCTTTTCAAAATCTTTTGATGATTTGACTCGAGCCAAAGATTTCGCCTTCACCTTATTGATCACTTCTTTTGTCAATGGCAACCACACACCATTGCCTGAAGTGACATAAGCCGTCGGAGATACAAACTCTTTAACGCGTTTAGGGGGCAAAGAATAATCCAATGACTTCTCACCAATCTCGTCAAGAGCATAGGCAGACGGAAAAGTGATATCCGCCGAAACCCCTACATGTTGAGTTGAAGCCCCGCCCGGAGTGAAGAACATTCCCACTGTCGTTTTGATCGCGCCTAGTCCAGGCGGCAAATACTCGACAGACTGAACGCTGCCTTTTCCGAAGGTGTGATCCCCGCCGACGACCACGGCACGCTTGTAGTCTTTTAAAGTACCCGACACAATCTCAGAGGCCGATGCGCTCAAACGACTCGTCAACACGACCATCGGGCCTGACCAATCCACCTTGGGATCTGTGTCACGCAAAGTTTCATAAGCGACCTTTTGATCTGCGCTTTCTCTCTGACTTTGCTTAACTACATTGCCCAGATTGAAAAATTGTCCGGCTATGTCAACAGCATCCCTCAGTGAGCCGCCACCATTGTTAGACACATCGAGCACAACCGCATCCGCCTTATTCTTATTCGCCTGAGCCAGAAGTTTTTTAAGATCTCCAGCTGCAGAGGGGCCATTTTTTCGATTGTCTGCATAAAAAGACGGCAGAGTGAGAAGCGCCACCTTTAATTTTTCGCCGCCAACTTCACGGTCCATATAGGTGATCGACGCGGCCTCATCGTCGAGCTTGATCTTGTCTCGAACGAGCGTCACTTCAAAGTTTTCTGGAGTGTCTGTGCTCTTTCGTAATACTTTGAGTCTTACTTCAGATCCTTTGGGACCTCGAATAAGCTTCACAACATCGCGCAGCTCCATTTCAATGACATTTTGAAATTCACCATCTTTGCCTTGAGCGACAGAGATGATTTTGTCTTTGGCTTTGAGCTTTCCAGATGAAGCTGCGGCTCCGCCTTGAATCAATTGTTCAATAACTGTGAATCCATCTTTTGAACTTAGGGTGGCTCCGATACCTTCAAGAGACAAACGCATTGTGATCTCAAAATCTTCAAGTGCATCTGACGACAGGTAACTCGAGTGCGGGTCCAGGGCTCTTGCGAAAGAATCGATGTAAGAAGAGAGCAAATCTTCTTTCTTAAACTCTTCAACTCGCTTCAAGGCTCGTTCATAGTTTCGAATGATTTGTTGTTTGGCTTCATCAAGTTTCATGTCAGTCGCAAGATAACTGGCGACCTGATATTGCATATAGGTTCTGTGATATTTGTTAGCCAGCGCCAGATTTTTTGGTCTCGGGCGATCTTGCGGATCGCGATGAATTTTGGCCTTGGGGTCATACTTAAATTTGGGTCCAAGATATTGCTTGGCGTAAGCCACACGCCCTTTCACTCGTTTGACGAAGAGCTCATTCACCTTTTCAAGATCGGCGCAATCTTTCTTGCGAGTTCTCGCAAACACGCCATTCATTTGTTTTTCAATGGTTTTAACGTCGGACTGTAGCAAGTAAAGTTTTGATCCATCTAAACGTTTGATAAATTGATCGACTGTTCGCGCCTCAAGATTTTTGTTCAGACTCGAAAAGTTAATATGCTTTTCGAGATATTTGAGCTGAATGGGATAAAGATGTAGACAGCTGAGTTCAAGCTGAGAAGCACTTCTAAATTGAGCGAAGGCTTGACCACCACTAAACAGAATTGAAAGTAAGACTAGTGAAATGATTCGTCGCATGAAAAATCCTCGCTGGTGTTGATACTCAACTCTTGTCGGCAGCTCATACACCCAAACTAAACCAACGAACAATTTTCTCATTTTAAAACGAGAAAGACTAGCAAAGACCAAGCCTTAGGCCCTCTTGTCACGCGTTGGCGGTCTTATTAGCTTTCTTGAGAACGACTTTAGGGGCAGCTGAAGCCTGACCACTGGCCTTTATGGGAGGAGCCGGCTTTGTCGGTTTTGCCGCCTTTGCGGTTTTCGCTTTAGCTTTTTGAGGTGCTTTTGCCTTTTTCTCTTTTGATTTCTTACTCGATGATCCCAGCTTTTCTTGAATCAACGGCAACACTTCTTCGAGAGTCAATGTCTCAGGCTTGTGGTCTTCACCCAGCGATATGTTTTTGGAGCCAACTTTGAGATAGGGCCCATATTTTCCTGAAAATACCTGCACCTGATCTTCGGTTCCCGGCATGACACCCAGCTCTTTTATAGCGGCAGCGCGGCCTCGCGACTTTTTGGGCTGCGCTAAGAGTTCCAATGCTCGCTCTAAACTGACCTCAAAAATATTGTCGGTCTTCGGTATTGAACGATAGTCACCATCATGAACCACGTAGGGACCAAATCGGCCCAATCCTTTTTTAATGTCTTTTTCAGACGTCGGGTGCTTGCCCAAGGACTTTGGCAATTCCAACAAAGAGAGCGCCTCAGCCAGAGTGATTTTATCTGGCTCCAATTGCGGCGGCACGGCCATACGCTTTAACTTTTCAGATTCGTTTTCACCGAGCTGAACATATGGGCCATAACGACCACTCAGCACATAGACAGACAAACCGGTCTCAGGGTCTTTGCCGAGCGCATCGTTCCCGTTGATTTTTTGATCAATCAATTTGTTCGCAATTTCAAATGTCATGTCTCCCGGAACCTGACTCTCAGGAAGCGAGGCACAAACCTCTTTTTCTCCCTCAATCTCAGCTTTTCGGCACACATAAGCTCCATATTTGCCGATTCGAAAGCTCAAGTCAGAAAGACCCTCTAACTGTATAGACCTCGACTCCTCAGGATTAATGGCTTTTTCTTGCTTCGTGATTTGATCGCGAAGCCCCACTCTTTTGTTTTCACCTGAATAGATCGATCTCAGGTATCCGATATGGTCCATCTCACCTTGGGCTATCGTGTCTAGCGCCCTCTCCATTTCAGAGGTGAAACCCAAATCGACAAAGTCTGGCAGATGCTGGCTCAAAAGTTTAGATACGACTAGAGCTGTGAAGGTCGGCACCAATGCATTTCCCATTTTTCGCACATATCCGCGATCTTGAATGGTTCCAATGATTGTGGCGTAGGTGGACGGCCTGCCGATTCCTTCTTTTTCCATGGTCTGAACTAGACTGGCCTCGGTGAACCGGGCCGGCGGTTTCGTTTCATGATCAATGGTCTTAATTCTAAGGCAATCGACCTCGTCACCCACCTTCAATTTCGGAAGACGCACTTCGCGCTCTGCCCCAGCCCCGTCGTCATCCTCTTCAACGTAAACTTTCAAGAACCCATGAAATTCAATGGTCATTCCCGATGCCGAAAAAGTCGCGCCATTCACATCGAACTTCACGCTGACTTGTTTTTGTTCAGCATTTTTCATTTGGCTAGCCACAGTTCGCTTCCAAATCAATTCATAAAGCCTCAGCATGCCACCGCTGAGCTCTGACTCTTCAGGCCGCTGAAAAGACGTCCCCGCTGGACGAATAGCTTCGTGAGCCTCCTGAGCACCCTTAACCTTCTTGCCGGTGTATTCTCTCGGCGAGTCCGGCAAATAAGACTTTCCAAAATCAGACAAAATCGATTTTCTCGCACCATCGATAGCCTGCTGGGACAAGTTGCTCGAATCGGTTCTCATATAGGTAATGAATCCACGCTCATAGAGCTTTTGTGCAATCTCCATGGTTTCGCGCGAAGAGAACCCCAGCTTTCGATTGGCTTCTTGTTGCAATGTAGAAGTGATAAATGGAGCCGCAGGCTTTCTCGAAATCGGCTTTTCCTCAACCTCGCTCACTTTCCAAGGCTTGCCGGTCAACTTCTGAGTCCAATCCTCAGCATCGGCCTGCTTCAACCACGTTGTTTGATTTTTGCGGTCTGCAAGCAGTTGTCCGGTTTGACTGTCGAAGTCTTTTCCCGAGGCCACGCGCAAACCGCCAAGAGTGTGTGATTTGGCCTCAAATGCAACGCCGTCCTTTTGATTTTCTGCAGCCAGCGACCAGTATTGCGATCTCTTAAATCTCAGCCGCTCATGCTCGCGTTCCGCAATAAGACGAACAGCGACAGATTGAACTCGCCCAGCCGACAGACC
>JBGSQJ010000403.1:0-2326 GCA_041738165.1 Bdellovibrionales bacterium | reverse complement strand
GATTACTCTGACTACAAAAATATTATGATCGTTGGTCACAATCCGGGACTCGAAGAGTTAGTAAACTCACTTTCTAATCGCAGTAAGAAATTCCCGACCGCCGCTCTTGCTGTGTTCGATGTTGAAGAAAATAGTAAGGCCAAACCGCTGGTGCTTGGCGATCATCCCAAGCTTTCCGGCATGTGGAAACCAAAAGAGCTCTAATCAAATTGATTGCGAAACGTGTGCGCTGAAGAAGCTTTCAATGCCCATTGGTAGCTCGCCGGAATGTGAGGCCCCAGCAAACTTCCTTCTGGCAGATACTGATAGATTTCTGCATAGTTTTTAATTTCAGTCGGACTCACCCGACGCACAATATGCCACGGTCGCAGCTCGGTAACATTAGATAGACCCATAGAGCCTAAAATATTGGCGACACAGTCCAAAGTATTTTTGTGATAGCGCGCGACTCTCTTGCGTTTGTCCTCCACAACGAGTCCCGCAACTAAATCTGGATTCTGAGTGGCAATGCCAGTGGGACAGCTGTTTTTGTCGCAGCGTAAGGCCTGAATACAGCCAAGTGCTAACATCATCCCACGAGCCGAATACATGATATCGGCGCCAGCTGCTAAACATCGAATGATGCTAAACGCATTCGTCACTTTCCCTGCGGCAAAAAGCCGTATTTTCTTGCGTAGGTCGAAGCCCACGAGCGCATTGTGCGCGAAGATTATTGCATCAAGTCCCGGTGACCCCACAGAATCAGAATACTCAGGAGGCGAAGCACCCGTTCCCCCTTCACCCCCATCAATGGCTATGTAATCAGGCGTAATTCCTGTCTCGATCATCGCCTTGCAAATGGCTAAAAACTCATACCACTTACCAATGCATAATTTGAATCCGACAGGCTTGCCGCCTGATCCTTTACGCAATGTTTCAATAAATTGCATCATTTCAACCGGTGTGGAAAATGCCGAATGCCCCGGTGGCGAGATGACATCTAAGCCCATAGGTACGTCACGAATGTCAGAAATCTCTTTCGTCACTTTCGCCGCCGGCAAAATTCCTCCATGGCCCGGTTTGGCGCCTTGAGATATTTTCAGTTCAATCATTTTGACGTTGGGATGAGCAGCACGCCGCTCAAATCCCGATAAACTAAATTCGCCCTTCTCATTGCGACAGCCAAAGTAACCAGTTCCAATTTGCCAAATCACGTCACCACCTGGCTCTAAATGATAATGCGTGAGTCCACCTTCACCAGTATTATGCGCAAAATTTCCATCCTTCGCCCCTCCGTTCAAAGCAAGAATGGCATTATTAGAAATGGAGCCGTAACTCATCGCCGAAATATTCAGAACACTTGTCGAGTACGGCTTATCGCAATTCGAATCGCCGACCATAATCCGAAACTTGTCAACTTCGGCCGCCGTAGGCAGGACTGAGTGATTGACCCACTCATATCCAACTTCATATACATCCTTGAGTGTTCCAAACGGTATGGTGTCTAACACGCCCTTGGATCTTTGGTAGACGATTGAACGTTGCTCACGACTAAGTGGCCGACCGCTGATGTCGGACTCAATAAAATATTGATTGATCTCTGGTCGAATCGATTCGAACAAATATCGAAACCAACCGATCAATGGAAAATTACGACGAATTGTGTGTTTTTTCTGAAAGTAGTCGGTAAAACCTAAAATCAGTAATGGTCCGCAAACGATGAGGGATAAAAGAATGGAGGGATAGAAAAACGCTCCGGCGATATTAATCGCGAGAATACTCAAGGCAAAATAAAGAAACGGTCGACGCATCAAGTAACGCTAAAGTGTGGAGTGGCCTTTACGCAAAAGCTGCAATTCCGGGTCAGCTTCTGAGACGAACAATTCCTCGTCTGCTCCAACCTTATCGGATTTACGACTATTTAAGAAACTAAAAGCAGCCTTGGCTAGTGCAAAACTTGTTGGCATAAACAGTTCAGAGTTGAGCAATGCTGTTCCAAGGCCCGTTACCCGGCGATGTTCGCCCAAACCTGCTTGCGACTTGCGAACTTGAGCCGCTATTCTTTTTATATCTTGTGACGAGAGTTTTGCGCGGACGCCCTTACGCAAGCCAAACAACAGACCGACCCCGATAAAGGCCAAACTTGTCGTCACCGGGTTTTGGGAAAAGTGTCGGCGAAAATCAAGCGCCTCTTTCACAGGTTCGAGTCGTTCTTTCGCCGTTTCGATCGACCTTTTGGTGGCATAATCCAGTTCGCGCAGCGATAGCGCTAAATCAAATCAATGTTTCGCATGTTTTTCGCTCCAATCTTACTAGTTATCGCGATGAACCCATCGAATTTCGCGTT
>JBGSQJ010000376.1:0-2662 GCA_041738165.1 Bdellovibrionales bacterium | reverse complement strand
GCTCCAACCGGATCGGTGAGTGTGTCGAGATACTCACTCCACGCGACAGGGTTATTTGCATACTGGGTCATAAGCGTGAAGGCGGCGACAAAACCTAAAGCGACGTAAAAAATCGACATACCGTAAGTCATTTGACCGGGTACAGAGGGTTTTTTAGTTTCGAGGTTTTTTATATACTCGCTGAATTCAACTTTGCTATTGATCTGAGGGGCTAAATCTTTTGCTCTTAAGGTTCCATTTTTAAGTTTGCGTAGCTGTTCTTTAAACGCGTCTGATTTTTCTTTTGTCCAATCCAATGCTTTTTCGAGCTGAGAGGGGCGAATAATATCGCTCTCGCGTACGAGTCGCTCTGATTGTGGAGAGTTGACTTCGGCGTGACCACTTCCGGTTTTGGGGTGGTTGACAACTTCTCCAACTGGAACAAGGGCGCGACCTCGCTCGATTGGGGCTTTTTGAGCATTTTTAACTTCGGGGTAGTTGGGGTAGTTTTGGCGAGGATAGCGGGCGCGGTTTGTTCCATCCCACAAAACTCCGCTATCGGCTTGAAGAACTCCATAGCGAAACTGATATTTTCCGGCGCTGTCTTGGCTTGAAGTGTAAACACGAATGACGCCATCTTTGGGGCCATAATAGCGAACAACGCCGTCGCCAAATGGGGCACGGTGACCACTCATAACGTCGCTCATTTTTAGTGTGCTGATCTGCTGATTGACCGCTGCGCTGGATGGGGCGGAGGTAGGCGCCGCATAGGACGGTGCCGGCGTCCATAAAGCGACGCTTAGAGAGAGCGTTAGTACAAGCCATGATCTAAAAATGGGCTTCATAGTGATGAAATAGAGCAAGAGGTATGCCGGGCTATCTAGCGATAATAACTTGGGTTTTTTAGGTGACCTGGGGGCGGGCGTGACTGAGTCTTTGGCAGAGTGTGGTAACCTATTGATATTATGTAGTAAAACAGAAAGTCAGCGAGTGACCAAAAAGGGACACGCCGAGTATTTACTCAACTGTAAAGGCGTCTTTGAATTCGAGCTCCGTGAAACCCACACTATAGAGCTTATACAGCAGAAATGAATAATCTTTCGTCTCGTCGTTCATTTGTGACCGCACAGTTTTAGTGAACACTTTCATCAAATCGGCCACCATCTTAGTTTTTTCGAAATACAGAAAAAACATTTGCAGCTCCTCATTTTGAACGGCCCAGCTGGGCTCAATGGGGAATTTGTTAAATAATTTATTGAGGCGATCTATTTCGTTTGTGTAAACCGCTTCGAGATCTTTGAGTGCCTCTTCGTATTCGGCGCTAGTTGTTTTGGCCACATCTAGGTACTCTTCATAGCTCGCTAGATTTTGTTTGCTTTGAGCCAGAGCCATGCTGGCTTTTGCCATTTCGAGGCGGCCCTCATAGTGATGAAGGCTCTCAAAAATCATGCTCACTTGCGCTTCAAGCGGTCTAGGGTTTACGGGAAACTTGAGCATAGGCGGGCAAGGCTCACCCTTTGATGCACAGTCGTAAAGGATAGAGAGTGCAGTTTCTTGCGGGTTCATAAAGCCGCCATTGTCACTACCTAAGGCCCAAAGTGACCGGCGGGCCTTGCGCATGCCAAGAGTCATCTTGTCTTGGTATTCTTTGGGTACGGCGAACATGGCGATTGCCCCGCCGACAAGGCCCGAAGCGCCGCCAATCAGCCAGCCCGCAACCGTGCCTGCACCCGGAAAGAGCGCTGTGCCGACCGCGCTGCCCGCTGTTGATGCTGTGGCCATAGCGGTCACTAAGGTGGCAAAGTGGCCCGTCGCAATCCGCTCGCGCCAGGTGTTCCAAGTTAACATTTGCAATAGGTCAAGATCAGTAAACAAGATTCGCGCCATATTGAGAAGCACAGCTGAGATCACGCTTCGCTCTTGCGCCGTGGCCTTTGCGCGCACAGTTTTGATAAGCAGGGAGCCAAAATTTTGAGCGAGCTCGTAATCGGCGTCTTCTTCGAGGAGCATCGTGGCTTCTTTGAAAAGTTGACCACCGAACTCCCAACCTACAAACGTCACATAAGTGTTTAAGCCAGATGCGATGAGGTCTTTGAGTAATTTTTTTGAAGTTGCATTTTGCAAGATAGCAATGATGGCGTTAGTCGGTGCGCCCAAAAACACTCGGGCGGTCGAAGCGCCCAAGACGCTGGACCAGAATTCACCGCTATCGACGAGTTCACTTGCCGCCTCGAGTGCGAGCTCGGGAACTTCAGCTAAATTGCGGTAAAAATTGTAGTCTTCATTCTTAATTTTTTTAAGGCGAAGTTTTTCTTTATAAATCTCTGCGGCGCTCAAAATAGAAATCAAAATGATGGTCTGAAACTGGTGACCTGCGAAGTTTGATGTTTTTTGCGCCATCCCTTTTGAACCACCGAGGACTCTTTTGAGCCGGGTGGGTGAAAGGTGGCGAGAGCTGCGAGCATACTTCTCGCCAGCTTGGCGAACGAGATTTTTCTCGCCCTGTTCTTGAGCACTCAGGGGCACACTTGCAGCGCTCGTGATGATGAGCACTGCCGCCAAAAAAATTGAGCAAAATGACTTGTAAGATTTCGCTCGGATCACCGTTTTATCTCCTAAATTCATATCCTATTTTTTATCCTACGAAGGCGTTGCAACTACTTTTTTAGTGCTCTTTTGACGG